>JADGAM010000061.1 GCA_015232015.1 Oligoflexia bacterium
ACCAGATATTTTACCTCTGGGAACTGTACTGAAAGTTTTACAAACTCTTCTTAAAGAAGGTGTTTCTATTAGAGACTTAAGAACCATTTTAGAATCATTGGCGGAAAATGGACCAACTACAAAAAGTAAAAATGTTGATATTTATTATAGAAATAAAAATCCCTTTAAACATTGGAAAAATTGCACCTGAAAGAATAATTAATAATATCAACGTCTCTTGAATTAATTTTTCTATAGGGCCAATAGTTGATAAAGTTGTTGGATCAAAATATCTCGCGCTACTTAAACCAATATTTTGGGATATTAAAGAACCGGCCATCAAAAAAGTATTCATGATAAGTTTAAGCATATATCCAACTGCCAAACCAAAAATTGCATATATAATACTTAAATACCAAAAATTTTCTTGTCCAACATAATTGATGTCTCTTGTTATTGTGCTTTCTAGAGAGGGGAAAAATGCATAAGTAATAATAAATGAGGCCAATACTTTTAAGATCTCTGGAATTTCAGCGCTATCAAAAATTGGAAGTTGAATAATCGCTGTAGACCATCTAATGAAGGCCAACCAGAAGGCAATTAATTTTACTTGGTCAGTTATTAATATTTCAATCATTTAAATTTTTATTTTTCATTATTATTTTAAATTTTATTAAGGTTCTGCAATTATCGAAGGAATATTTATAATAAGATCCCTTGTAAAATTACCTAAAGTATCTAGCATCCACGGTCCAAATATTACCATTGCTCCCCCGATTACTAAAATTTTAGGAATAAACGTTAATGTTTGTTCATTAATTTGAGTCACCGCTTGAAATAGTGAAACTAAAATACCGGTGACTAAGGCCCCAAGTAACATTGGTCCACCTACATACATTGTTATTTTTAGCGCTTGATTAGAAAGATCCATTATAGTTCCGTCAGTCATATGTTTCCTTTTTGTTTTTTCTTATTAAATCATCCAAATGATCTGATAAGTGATCCTGTTACTAATTGCCATCCATCAACTAAAACAAATAATAATAATTTAAATGGCATTGAAACAACAATTGGAGGTAACATCATCATCCCCATTGCCATTAATACTGATGCTACAACCATATCTAAAATCAGAAAGGGAATATAAAGTAAAAAACCAATTTGAAATGAAGTTTTTAGTTCCGAGATGATAAATGCCGGTACTATAAAGTGAAATGGGACCTCACTTTTAGTTTGAGGAAAAGGAGTATTAGTTGTTTCATAAAAAAGAGCTAAATCTTTTTCACGCACATATTTCATCATGAATGTACGTAATGAACTTTCAATATTGCTTATGGCATCTGTGCTTGTAATTTGTTTTTGCATGTATGGCATGATGGAATTGTTATAGATGGCAGTTCCAGTAGGCGCCATAACAAATACTGAAAGAAAAAGTGCAAAACCTATTAGTAATTGATTAGGAGGAAGATTTTGAACACCGATAGCTTGTCTAATAAAAGATAAAACAATTATTATTCTAGTAAAAGAAGTACAAAGAATTATAAAAGCAGGTGCAAGGGTTAATACTGTAAAAAGAATTAATAATTCAATTGTATCAACCAGACCAACATCTTTTCCTAAGTTAATGGTCATTCCTGGAATATTAATTGGACCAGCAGCAAATAAATTTTGGGAAAGTAATAATAAAAAAAATATTACAAATACAAAAAATATTATTTTAATTATATTTATAATATTTATATCTTCTACTTTTATTTTCATTTATGTTTGTCCTATTGTTTTTGTTCTTTCTATTGTTATAGAGGTCTTAAACTTTTAATATTTACAATGATTTCTGATGAATTTTTTACAGTCTCCTTTGATATGTATAAGGATATGTTAGCTATTTGGTTTAAAGCAGTCTCCTAAAAAGGAAAGTAAATGGCAGAAGAAAATGGCGGAGAAGAAGATGACGAAAAAACAGAGGAACCGTCGCAGTATAGGTTAGAGGAGTTTAGATCTAAAGGTCAAGTTGCCTCCTCTAAAGAATTAACTCATGTCATTCTTTTATTTGCGACACTTTTGACGTTAATTGCATCTACTATGTATTTATTTGAAGTGATGAGTGATTATTTTTATTGGGCCTACAGTATAAGTGGCACGGTAAAAATTGATGAGTTATTTAATATAGAAAAATTTAAAATGGTTATTTATAAAACTGTAGAAACATCTTTTAAAGCAGTAATTCCCATATTTTTGGTAACTGCCTGTGTTGGCTTCTTATCGCAAATTATGCAAATAGGATTTATCTTTTCAGCTGAAGTTTTAGAATGGAAATGGGAAAGAATAGATCCAATAGCGGGAGTACAAAGACTTTTTTCTAAAAAAATATTGTTTGAAACTGCAAAAAGTATTTTAAAATTATTACTCATTGTCGCCATTAGCTTTTTTATTATTCAAAATACAATAACCACATTTACTGGTCTTTTACATATTGGAGTTATTCAATCTTTTCTTTATGCAAAAGCATTACTAACAAAAATTGGTTTCTCTATTTTAACTGGTCTTGTAGTAATTGCCATCATTGATTTCGCTTGGGAAAAATATTGGTATCGACAAAAATTATTACTAACAAGACGTGAGGCCAAAGAAGAGTTAAAAGAAAAAGAAGGTAACCCTGAGATAAAACAAAGAATTCGAGCTATTCAAAGAGAGATGTCTCGTAAGCGTATGATGAGCAAAATTCCAGAGGCAGACGTTATTGTATCAAACCCAACTCACATTAGTGTAGCTTTAAAATATGATACCGTTGCTATGATTGCCCCTACCGTAGTTGCAAAAGGTGCTGATCAATTAGCATTAAAAATAAGAGAAATTGCTAAGTTTCATGAAATACCTATTGTTGAAAATGTTCAACTAGCAAGAACACTTTATCAAACTGTAAAAGTTGGTGAAAGTATACCAAGAAATCTCTATAAAGTTGTGGCAGAGATTTTGGCCTTTGTTTATAAATTACAAAAAAAGAAAAAAGCTTTAAGTATAACTGGAGAACTAGCAAGACATGAATGATTTTTTTACAAAAATTAAATTCTTAACCAATAATAATGATTTAATTTTAGTTGTCGGTCTTATTATTATTATGGCGGTTATGATCGTTCCTGTCCCTCCCATAATAATCGACTTATTATTGGCCCTTTCTCTTTCTCTCTCAATGATAATATTATTGATGGCCGTTTATACCAAGAGGCCTTTGGATTTTTCTACTTTTCCCACCGTTCTTTTAATAATGACTCTATATCGTTTATCATTAAACGTGGCCTCTACTAGAAATATTTTACTAAGAACTCAAACCGAAGGATTTAGTGCTGCAGGTGAAATTATTCATTCTTTTGGTAATGTGGTTGTTGGTGGTAATTACGCTGTAGGAATTGTTGTATTTGTAATCTTAGTAATCATAAACTTTATTGTTATTACCAAAGGTGCCGGAAGAATTGCAGAGGTAGGTGCAAGATTTACATTAGATGCTATGCCTGGAAAGCAAATGGCCATTGATGCTGATTTAAATGCCGGACTTATTGATGATAAAGAAGCAAAAAGGCGCAGACAAACAGTATCTCAAGAAGCAGACTTTTATGGAGCTATGGACGGTGCCTCCAAGTTTGTTCGAGGTGATGCCATTGCCGGTATTTTAATAACCATAGTAAATATCATTGGTGGTATTGTAGTTGGAGTTGGTCAATACGGATTATCTTTTGATCAGGCCTCAAAAATGTACACCTTACTTACTATTGGCGATGGTTTAGTGGCACAAGTTCCAGCATTACTTATTTCAACTGCTGCTGGTATTATTATCACTCGTGGTACCGACGAACAAACTCTTGGCGGCCAAGTTGTCTCTCAATTTAAGGTTCATCATCGGGCCATGTATTATACTGCAGGTGTTTTATTTATATTTGCACTTATCCCAGGACTTCCCAAACTTCCATTCTTAATGATGGGTTCATTACTCTATTATTTAGGCAACAAAATCGAAAAGAAAAATAAAATTGATTTGGAAGCTTCTCATATGCAAGAATTAGAAGAGAAGAAAAAAGTACCAGAAAACTTAGAGCAATTGTTGGCGGTTGAAATAATTGAATTGGAAGTAGGTTATGGTTTAGTGAGCTTAGTAGATGTTGAACAAAATGGAGATTTATTAGAGAGAATCACTCATTTAAGAAAGCAATTTGCACTTGATTGGGGTGTAATTATTCCCTCGGTTAGAATTCGGGATAATCTTGAATTAAAACCTGGGGGATATGTAGTTAAACTAAAAGGTATCGCTGTAGCAAAAGGTGATTTAATGTTAGATCATCATTTGGCCATGGACCCAGGTACTATTATTGAAAAAATTATTGGATCTGAGACTACTGAACCAGTTTTTGGATTGCCTGCTGTATGGATTTCAGAAGATCAAAAAGAAGAGGCCCAATATAATGGTTATACTGTCGTTGATCTCTCTACTATCATTGCAACTCATTTAATAGAGGTATTAAAAAATAATCTTCATGAATTATTTGGTAGACAAGAATTAGTTAGAATCCTTGATAATTATAAAGAACTCTATCCTAAAGTAGTAAACGATTTAATACCAGATATTTTACCTCTGGGAACTGTACTGAAAGTTTTACAAACTCTTCTTAAAGAAGGTGTTTCTATTAGAGACTTAAGAACCATTTTAGAATCATTGGCGGAAAATGGACCAACTACAAAAAATGCTGATGAATTAACGGAATATGCAAGACAATCTTTATATAGAACAATTACTGAATCAGTTAAAAATGGTAAAAATGAAGTTCCCTTATTCACCCTTGATCGGGCAATTGAAGATGTTATAACAACAAATATTGTACAAACTGATCGCGGTTCTCAAGTTTCATTACGTCCGGACATAATTCAAAGAATTTTGGCCAACTTAAATGAAAAAATAGAAGAGGCCACCGTAAAAGGTGAAAAAATGGTTGTGATGTGTTCTCCGAGTATAAGAGGACATTTTAAAAAACTTACTGAAAAATTTATTCCTAATTTAATTGTTATTGGACATAACGAATTGGGCCCGGAAGTTAATATTAAATCTTTAGGTACGTTGAGAATATAAAAAGCATTATAATAAAAAATAAAAGGATAAAAACAACATAATGTTAATACGCGCAAAAGTAGTATATAATAAAATATTATATACATGATATAAAAAGGTAGAGGATTGGATATATGTTTGTTAAAAAATTTTCTGCTGACACCTTAGATGAAGCATTAAAAACAGTTAAAAAAGAATTGGGACCGGATGCAATTATACTTAAAACCACATCCAATAAAAGCACTAAAGGAATGTTAAAGAGAAAAAAAATCGAAATAACCGCAGCAGTTACTGAAAAAGAATATGTAAAAAAATCAAAAGTAGATGCAGCTCTACCTAAAGAGGCAAAAGAAAATTTTTATAATGGATCAGCATCATCTGTCTCTGAAAGTATCAATGATTACAACAGTCACCTTGAAAAAAATAAAAGTGGAACTTCCAAATTTATAAATGGTGGCTATGGTAATTTAGCACTAAATAAAATGGTTAAACAAAATCTAAAAAAATCTGATTTACTTAATGAAAGTAATCAATCTTCAAATGATCTTGATTCATTCTTAAACACTTCCGATTCTCAAAGCGAAATAATTGAAGCTGCGTCCATAGTTAATGAACGAATGGGCCATAAAGCTCAAAGTCCTTTAACTACTAATAATAGCGAAAGCTCATCAACTACCACTATTAATCAAGAAAATGCCAATGATATAAATTTTGAAGGTCTTGAAAGAATAATAAAATTAGAAGCAAAAATATCTAAGTTATCTCAAGATTTAACAAATTTAAAAAACAAAAAACCTGAGGGATTATATAATGTTCAAACCAATTTAAGATGTTTAGATATATCAGAAAAATTTATTCAAAATCTAAATAAAAGAATGTGTTTCGAACTTAGTAGAGAAGAACTGGATAATTATGATATCACTTTTGATTTTGCTTTAAGAGAAATTTTAAACCAAATAAATTGCGAGGCCCCACTTTTTGCTAAAAGAGAGGTAGGCGAACATCCGATAATAACAGTATTAATTTCAGGAAAATATAGTGGGCAAACAACTTCGTTACTAAAATTAAATAATTTTAAAAAAAATTCAATAGTAATTGCATATAAAAATAATGATTTGAATGAAAAACATGTTTTTACATCTAAAACTTTCAACTTAGATATAAAAAATTTATCTACAATTGCTGAAGTAATTTCAGAATGTAGAAAGGCATGTGCTGAAAATAAATCTGTATTTATTGATTATAAAATTGAAGATGATAACACAGAAAACAGTAGGTTATTCTTAGATGGCCTAAAAAAATCTTTTGAAAATGTTGAAATTTTACTTTGTCTTTCAGCAATTCATTCTGAGAAACATAATCAGAAAATTATTTCAAAACATCGTGATTATATAAATGGAATTATAGTAACTTATCTAGATCTTTGCTCTAGCTTTGGAGAAATTTTTAATATTAATTATAATTACCCCAATATTCCATTTAAATTTTATAGCACAGGAGCAGTTGTTCCCGATGATATAGAGCCTGCCTCCGCTGAAAGAATTATTTCTGGACTTTTTAAACTTTGATTTAAAATTAGGGGCGGTTAAAAAATAAATTGGATAAGTTTATTAAAACAAGGAAGATTTAATAAAAGATGGAAAAAGCACAGAATTGGTTATTATCGTTTAAAGGTGATGAGGATTTAAGATGTTTTGATAATGAGTTGAAAGATCTTTCCTATAAAAGAAATAAGGCATTAACGATTTCAATCGCTAGCGGCAAAGGAGGAGTGGGAAAAACCTCCATTTCTGTTAAGATGGCAAAAGAGTTATCGCTTCTAGGAAATAAGGTCCTCTTAATTGACTGCGATTATAATTTATCCAATACTCTTTTAAAATTAAATCTTCCTTTGAATAATAATTTTTATGATTTTATTACCTCTGAAAAAAGTTTTTTTGACTGTATTAATAAAATAGGAAACTTGCATGTTTTAGCTGGTTGTAATGGTCATGTAGAATTATTTGAAAACAATATTCACTTTGATAAATTAGTGATCGACATTATAAATGAATATGATCAATTTTATGATTATATAATAATGGATTCACCTGGGGGGTTATCAAAATCAATTCTTAATATAAATGCTTTTTGTGAGCATAGATTAATTATTGTTACTCCTGATAAATCTTCAATAACTGACTCATATTCACTAATAAAATTACTTAAGCTTAGATATGGGATAAGAGATAATTTCTTAATAGTAAACCGTTATGTTGCTGATAAACAGTATGAACGAGTAGTTAAAACTATTTCCAATACAATTAAAAACTTTTTAAGTATTAATACCCACGTCCTTGGAGGATTAAGAGAACATGATAATAAACTTGAATCCTTTGATAGTGTTTTAATTAATGATAAAAATTCTAAATTACATCAAAATTTTCTTAAAATATTACGAAATTATCACGATCAGTATGGCAAAAGAGATATAGCTATAGCTGAAGCAGAAGACATTTCCTATGAAAGCAGTTTGGATGCAAACACTGTCAATAGGAACGCCAATGCTAGTATGTACGACAGGAAGTTGCGATCGCACAGGCGTGCAGATTCTGCTCAGTTAGTTGATAATCATAATTTGATTAATAATGATCTTAGGGGACACATTAATCTAAATGAATAATCTGAAATCAGGAAGAAGTCAGGAGAGATAAATGTCATCAGTTTCTAAAAAATTGAAAAATCTTAAAGATTATCGTTGCACTATAGATTCACAAACAAAAGATGAAATAATTGTAGAATATGCACCACTTATTAAATATATTGCTCAAAAAATTGCTTCAAGGCTACCTTCCAACATTGAACTAGACGATCTTATTTCATGTGGAGTAATTGGTTTAATGGATGCAATTGATAAGTATGATCCAAGCAGAGATAACAAATTTAAAACCTATGCGGAATTTCGTATCAGGGGTGCAATTCTAGATGAATTACGGGCCCAAGATTGGGTACCTCGTTCAGTTAGAGAGAAAGCAAAATTAATTGAAAAAGCATTTCAAAAATTAGAGCGAGAATTTGGTCGCCCTGCCAACGATGAAGAAATGTGCAAAGAATTGGGTGTAAATCAAAATGAATTTTATGATTTATTAGATCAAGCAAAATCGGTATCACTTCTAAATATTGATGACTCCGCTTCTTTTAGTAGAGGTGATAAAAAATTAATGATGGGAATTTTAGATAATAAAAAATACTCTAATCCATTTTCCACTGTTAATTTTGAAAGATCAAAAAACAAAATCAAAGAAGGCATTAAAGCACTTCCAGAAAAACAACGTTTAGTGCTATCTCTATACTATTATGAAGATTTAAATTTAAAAGAAATTGGTCAAGTACTCAATGTCACTGAATCAAGGGTATCTCAATTACACACGCAAGCTGTGATGAAACTTAGAATGAAACTTAGAGCAGAATTTGATTCTGCTGAAGACATTACTATGTAAGAAATGGCCATAGAGTTGTGTTTTTTAATTTAAAAGCAAAATTTAATCAAAACATCTTGCTTAAAATTTGCGTGCAATACTGACTTTATTCTTCTGAATTAATTTTCTCAATACTATTATCTTTTTCAAACTTATCATAATCATTTGCAGATGAATTTTTTTGTTCTAATTCGTTACCTTTATTTTCAACATTAGAAGATTGTTCTTCATTATTTTTATTTATATTCATATCTATATCTTCAATATTGCTATCATCAACACTGCCTATATTACGCTGATAATTTTCCTCTTCTCCTATATCGTTGTTTATATTATTATTGCTGTTTACTGTTTCTTCATTGTTGTTTGTAATCTCTTGTGAATACGAACTGGAAGATGAAGAAGATGAGGAGGATTCTATTGTTTGAAAATCATTTTCAAAAGGTATATTAACCGAGGTTTCTGCTTCTGTTGCTATTGGCAAAGGTTGAGTAAGTGGAAGATTATTCTTTCTTACTAATAGAGGAGATTCAAGAGGAGGAATTGCTCCAGTATGATCTGGATTTAAATTTAATTCATTTGATAGTAATGACAAAGCATCATCTAATTCTACATCATTTATTGCGTCTTCGTTATTATCGTTAATGGCAACATTTTCAGATTCTATTATTGATCCTGATGGACTTGTAACAATTCTATCTTCTTCTCTATCATATTCTCTATCTTCTTTATATTCTTTGTCTTCATTTTTTTCTTTTTCCTCTTTTTCTTCCTTTTCTTTTTCAAGATCATAGGGATCTTTATTTTTTTCATCATTAAATTCATTTTCACTTAAAACACTTTCTGACATTAAATTATTTTCATCATCTTTTTTATCGTCCCCAACATTATCTCTTACTTTATCATCATAATTTTTCTTTTTATTATCGTATGATGAATTTGATGAGATATTTTTTTTATTATAATTTTTACGCTTCTTTTTATTTATAAAATTTTCTGATGGGAAAATACTTTCTTTTAACTTTTTATAATAATGTGAAAATAAATTTGTTTTATTTGAAAATGATGATACATGAATATTTTTATCAACATCTTTTCTTTCTTCATCACCGATAACAATATAAAAAATAATTATTAGTATTGTACTAATACTACTTAAAATCATTAATACTTTTTTATATCTTTCAATAAAATCAAACATTTTATATGACTAAAAATATGACTAAAAAACTTTAATAATTATTTTTTAAAAAAATTATTTCTAAATAATATATTATACTGCTGGCATACAATCAGTATAACACATTAAATGTTCTTTTTTTTTAATAAAAAATATATCCTCATGTTTTAAATAAATCATTTAGCGATATAATCTAATTAGAAACAGGAGTTTAGTAACTTTTTTTTTCTTATAACGGTAATCATGAATTATTACTATGAATATTAAGAGGATATCTATGTCCATAAATCAACATTTTAAAAATAGTAACAATGATTTTAGTGATGTTAATAGCAATGATAATTGTGATAATAATTTTGCCACAACAAATACACTGGATCCATCTCCATCTCCATCTCCATCTCCATCTCCACTCAAATCTACAATAAAAGATATGTTTGTTAAAAAAAATACAATAGAACCAAAAATAACAAATGAATTCATAAGTAGTCGTAATAATAGTTTAATGAATAAAATTTTTGTTTATTCAAGTATTTTATCTTTATGTCTAATGATACTTTTGGCCGCCGGATTTATTAAAAAAAATTCAAATGAAATTAAAGCAAATGGTGATAAAAAAGCAAAATACTTAATTGACTTATTGGCGCAAACTACTTCAATTTATTTATGGAATTTGGATCATGAAGCTTTAAATTCATTAATTGCTAAAGGAATCACTGATGAGAATTTAAGTTACATTGCCTTTTTTGATCAAAACGGTAAGATAATTGTAGAAAAAAATAATAAAACTGCTCGTGATACAATTTATAGCAGAGATATTTTCTATGGAAAAACTCCTGTAGGAAAAATATCAATAGGACTCTCTTCTAAAGAAATGGAAACTACCGTATTTAAAAATATCATTGCAATTATTCTTTTAATATTACTCGTTCAAGTAATTTTAAGCATAACTTTATATGTGACTGTTAAGCGTGCTATGAGGCCACTCTATAAACAAGTAAGCATCTTAGATTCTATGTTATTCTCTACCATGACCTCAGTTAAAGATTTAAATAATGCTAGTATCGATCTTCGAGAAAGTGCTTTAAAACAATTAGAAGCAACTGAAGATTGGGTAAAAGGAACTAGTGAAATTTTACACGAATCCAATAACAATTCAAAAACAACTCAAACATCAATAGATATAGTAAATCAAATTATAGAAAAGGCCACTAAGGGCAATGATATAATGAATGAGGTTTCTAATAGCATTGATGAAATTATTAGAGTTGGTCAAAAATTACAAAATATTTCTAAATTAAACACGGAAGTTATTGTTAGAAAAACTGAAATGATAAATGGAATTGCCTTTGAAACAAAAATCCTATCCTTCAACGCTAGCATTGAGGCGGCCAATGCTGGGGAATATGGAAAAGGATTTGCTGTAGTTGCAAATGAATTAGTAAAATTAGCGCAGATGAGCGGGGATGCTGCTGGAGAAATTAGTGTTACAAATCAAAATAGCATAACCGAAATTAATGAAGTAATTGGTCAAGCAATGGCCGCATTTGATAGGGGTCAAGATGTAATCAACAAAGCAATAGGTTTGTTTAGAAATATTTCAGAAACCATTAACGAAATTCATAGAAATACAAATAATATGATTTCTAATACTCAAAAAAATGTTATTTCTCTAAAGCAAATGTCAGATGCCATCAGCGAATTAAAATCATTAGCACAAGCTAACTCCGATGCAGCTTTAAGAATAAATCATCACTCGGAAAATATAAGAGATTTAAACTTAAATCTATGTAAATTCTTATCTATCTTAAATAAAACAATATTTGGTAGAAAAGTTGTTTCCAAAATTGCTTCCCAATTTTAATGGTTTAATTCTAATAGTGTAAGCAGCGATTGCGATGTAAATACTTACCATACCCTTGATTAATTTTTAAAGTACCATTATTATCGATGACCACTTTCCCCCTTAAAATAACACACTTGCATTTGCCAGTAACCTCAAAACCTTCATAGGCAGAGTAATCAACATTCATATGATGATTTTTTACACTTAAGGTATGTTTAAAAGATGGATCGAATAAAACTAAATCTGCATCTGCTCCTACAACTATGTCTCCTTTTTGTGGATAAAGACCAAATATATTTGCAGGATTGGTGGCCCACACTTTCACTAATTGTTCTAAAGTAATCTTTCCTTTTAAAAATCCTTCAGAAAAAAGAATTTCTAAGCGATGTTCTACTCCTGGAATTCCATTAGGAATCATTGTAAAATTATTTATTCCTAATTTCTTTTGCTCTAAAGTGAAGGGGCAATGATCTGTGGCCACAACTTGAATATACCCCTCAGCAATTCCTTTCCATAACTCATTTTGATTCTTATTGCTGATCCCACTCTCCCTAAGAGGAGGGCTCATAACAAACTTATTTATCTCTAAAGGATCTTTATGCAAATATTTACTATCATCAAGAACAAGATATTGAGGGCAAGTCTCTAGAATAATTTTTGCCTTTGCACTCACCCCCGCATCCGCGCTCGGGCCTGCTCCCTTATTTTCTCTAACCTTATTTAATCCATCAGCAGATGATAAATGGACTACATAAATTGGTAGTTGTTCCTTATTTGAAATATCTATTAAACGAGATATGGCATTTGTTTCAGCAATAGTTGGCCGATTAAGAGGATGCATTTTAGGTGAAATGTTTCTTTCTTTTATATTTTCTTCAATCAAACTTTCAATCAATTGCCCATCTTCTGCATGAACAGTAACTAATCCTCCTAGTTTATTGGCCTCTCTCATAAGAGTGGCAATTTCATCATCACTTATTCTCATATTTGGATAGGCCATAAATGTTTTAAATGAGGATACTCCACGATTTTCTACGATACCTTTTAACTCATCTAAAGTTTTAGTGTTAATAACCGTAACCGATAAATGCAATCCATAATCTGTGTAAACATTTCCTTCCGCCTTCTTAAACCACTTATCCAAAGTATGATTTAATGATTCTCCCTCTGTCTGAGAGGATGGGTGTGATAAAGATGAATTTCGATTTTGATTTGCAAAATCAATGATAGTAGTTGTACCCCCATACAAAGCAGCGCGCGTTCCGGTAGCAAATGTATCGGAAGAACTGATACCCATCACAGGAAGTTCCATGTGAGTGTGAGCATCTATTCCGCCTGGAAATATTAACAGATTTGAAGCATCTATAACCTCTGTGATATCGTTCCATTCAGGTTCACTAATATTCATATCACCAATTTTTTTTATTTTCCCATCCACAATTAAAATGTTTGCTTTAACTTGTGAGGAACTAGAAACTACCGTGCCATTCTTAATTAAAATTGAGGTGCTATTTTTATTCATATATTTTTGTTCATATTAGTATATTTTGTATTTGTATTTGTATTTGTATTTGTATTTATATTTTATCAAAAAAGGTACGCATCCCATATATGATATCACTGATCCTGCCTGATAAATCATTTGCCCCTAACCTGAATATTGTTCTTGGAATAAACCAAGGCTTATTAATGGCAGCTATTTGAAAGACTATGACTAAATATGGAGTATTTTTATTAGCAAGGTCTGTATATCCAGATGCGGATGCAGATTTAAATGTAGAATTTATTTTATAGTAACAATTAATCGATACACTACTATTAAAACTCGAGTGATCTTCTCCTATTCCATATAACCGTGTATTATCTGTTATTGCTATTTTTTTAAATAAAGCAACAGTTACTTTATCTGGTAAGCGTCCCTTTAACTCATTTGTAACTCGTAATAGGGCGGATCTTTGATCTTGAGATAAAAGTAAGCGTTGATTTGAAGCAATCTTGTTTCCAGTATTATCATAAGTCACAAATTTCATTTTCGATTTTACATCTGAAAAACCGTATCCCAGCTTTTGTATAACTAACCAATCAAAATCAACATTTTTCATCTCTTGAGAAGAAAGATGAAATTCTTCAGGAAAAATAAAAGTAGTAGTTGGAAAAGCTTTCTTTCTAAATTCTTCAATGCGATACAATCGTTGACCGTCGAGATCAGGATTGAAATTTTTTAATAAATAAGCATATTTTGAAACAAAAACACTATTATAATCTCTTCCAGAATTTAAAATATCAAAAAAACTTTTACCTAATTTTAGGAGGCCTGCATATCTATCATCATCAGAAAAGAAATTATCTCTAGAATCTAAATCTGACTTAAATTGAACTGTACCAACAGAAAGAAGATCTTTATTAAGAACAAAATCCAAATCATTTTCTTCTTCAATATTAACCTTCTCATCACTGTTAAAATTTAATACTAAATTACTTATCAAATCCTCAGTAGTTGCTGACATTGTTTCATTGATTAGCATAACTAGATTACTTACACTATCCATTTGAGGCAAAGTTGAAGCAAAAATAATTTTACTAAAAAAAAGTAAAGTTAATAACAAAACAAAATTCACGGACATTTTTTTCAATCTCATTTTAATCTCCCTCAACTTGCACCTCTGGCAATATTCCCGTAACCAGCGGAGCATCCTCTGGCAATATTCCCGTAACCAGAGGAGCATCTTCTGGAAGTACTTTTTCCCATTTAGCAACAACTGCTGAAGCAAGACAATTGCCAAAAACATTAACAGTTGTACGGGCCATATCCATTAATTCATCAATCCCTAATATTGTAGCAACCCACTCTACAGGTAATCCATAAGTAGCGCAAGTTGCGGCCAAAACAACTAAACTCGCCCTAGGTACAGCAGCAACTCCCTTTGAAGTTACAATTAACGTCAGCATCATAGTGATCTGCTGTGAAACAGATAATTCTATTCCTGACGCCTGAGCTATAAAGAGAGAGGCAAGTGAAAGATAGAGTGTTGTTCCATCTAAATTGAAACTGTATCCTGCAGGTATAACAAAACCAACAATAGAGCGGGGTACCCCTAATTTTTTCATTGATTCCATTGCAAGAGGTAGTGCAGATTCAGATGATGTTGTAGAAAATGCTAAAACTAAAGCATCTTTTAATTCTACAAACAAAATCCTTAAATTAATTTTCATAATTAATTTCACAACAATTAATAATAAAATCACAAATACAATAAGTGATATATAGAGAGAGCCTACTAACTTTCCTAAATTAATAAGCACTCCTATTCCATGGTGACCGACGGCCGAGGCCATCGCCGCTCCCACGCCTATAGGAGCAAATAGCATTATGTAGCTTGTAACTTTAAACATGGCATCGCAAATCGCCTGAAAAAAATCAACTACCGGTTTGGCCTTTGGCCCCATGGATGCCAATGCTAATCCAAATAATATTGCAAAAAACACCATTTGCAATATTGCATTTTCTGATAGCGCCTTAAAAATGCTCTCCGGAACAACTTGTTCAATTATAGTTTTATGTCCTTCAGGAGCTGGTACTTGATAGGCAAGATCTTTGCTTTGAGTAGCTCCTATTCCTGGTTTAAAAATATTGGCGGCCCCTAAACCAATAATTAAAGCAACACTGGTTGCAAGCCAAAACCAAATTAATGATTTGATCAACAATCTACCTACTTGCCCTTTGCCTGCACCTGCAAGACCAACTACTAACGAAGAAAATACAAGTGGTGCTACAATCATTTTAATTAAACGAATGAATAATTTCCCCAAAGGTTTTAAAGCTAGGGACCATTCAGTGGGAGCAAAGTAACCAAAAGCAATTCCTGCAAATAAACCAATAAATATCCATTTTGTTAAAGAGATTTTAAATTTCATTTGAGTTTGTCCTTCTACTTATTACAACTTAAAAATAATAATAATTCAAAAATATTTCAAAAATATAATGATGATACAAAACAAATAGTGCAAAAACTACTAAATATTTTTTATTTCTATCACTAATTGTTGTCACTTAAACTTAAAAAAATAAACTATCTAAAATACCTAAGTCTATAATTATTTTGAAACATCAAATGATTTTTTAAAAAAATTATCATTGTTCAATTATAGTTCAATTATATTAATACTAATAAAAATGTTTTAGAAAATTCAAATTACCAGGAGGATTATAGCTATGAAAAAGAAAATAAATAAAAAACATTTATCTGCATATTTATCTTTTTTTATATTTTTATCTTTTACAATTAATATAATGTTTGCTTTTTCTACATTCTCTCTCTCTAACTACTCTTTCGCTAGTAATGAACAACAAGTAAAGTCAGAATTAGAAAAAGCTCAAAATGAAAAGAATCAATTGCAAGCTATTCATGGTAATTTTCATAATCAAATTTCTTCACTAGAAAAAGAGATTTCTCAATTTAAAGAAGAAAGAGCACAAATTGCAGATAAAATTAAAAAGCTTGAAACATTAAGAGATGGTGATCTTTTTAAAGAAAAAGTAGCAATTGATGAACTAATTAAAAGATTAAATAACGAAGAACAAATTTTAAGAAATTCATTAGACCAGACTTATAAAGAAGAAGTTCGAGTAATTAACGAAATGAATGCTTCTAAATTAATAGCAAATATTCCTATCTATTTAAAATCTACGGAAACCAACAAAAGGATAGCATCTTCTCAAAGAAAAATGTTAATCGATTTTCAAAAAGAAATTAAAACAACCCAAAATGAACTTATCAATATTCAAGCGGCCATTAGAGAAAATTCAAATCAACGCCCAATTTTAAGCGATAATCTTGCAATGAGAGTTAGTGATATAAATGAGCTAGGTCAACTTGAACTTGCTGAAGAAAATCTACAAAATAAATATGCTCTCCTTCAAAATAATATAAAGAAATTAATGATTAAACTGGTTAATATTAAATTAAATACTGAAGGCGATGAAATAACAGAAAAAAACATGGCCCCAGTTCGTACAGCTCAAGAAGAATTAAACAAGAGAAATAAAGAGAATGAGGCGGCCATTAAATTAGCAAATTCACAGATGGATGCTATCAATGTTAAAATTGATAATAAAGATAAGGAAAAAGCAAAAATTGAGGTCGCTCAATTAAGATATAATGAATTAGATTTAAGACTTATTCCTCAATTAATACAATTAGTGCAAAATTTAAATTCCATGGTCTCTTCGCCAAAACTTATTCCTTCCTCCGTAAAACCCGCTTGTGTTCCTATTGAGACCATTGTTATTCCTGTAGCAACTATTCCTGCTGTAGTTAAGAAGCCAATTGCTACAACTACTTTAGATACATATCGTAATAACAAGGAGAAAAATGAATTTATTACTATCAAGAAAGAAAGATATGCTGACGACAAAGATAATCAAATAATTATCACTATCCACTCAAAAAAATTTCCTCGTAATAATTCAGAAACATTTTCTATTAATGAAATTGATTATAAAAAAGCATTTTCTCTTAATGACAAAAATAAAAAGATGCACGTAGATCTACCAGAATCTACTTTGGATGCAGAATTTGTTTATAGATGGGCACGAAAAGACAAAATTAAAGTTACTATAAAGAAAGCTAGTGAAAATAAATCAGTTATTGAACCTCAATTACTCTTATCCTTTTTTGTACAAACACCAGGGCCAAAACTAAATTCTGTGACAATAACAACTGGCGATTATAAATCAATAAAGATAGAAGATCTAATAGCAGATTCAAAATAAGCAAGACCCAAATAATAAGTTCCAAATAACAAGTCCCAAATAATCCAATTTTCGTAGTCACTTTTTTGCCAACAATATTTGGCATATCAAAATTATTTATCTAGTTTTTCCAAACATCTAACATGTTGAAAATAAAATAAAAGCTACTGTTTTTTTAAATAGATTTATTAGTTAAACAAATATTCTTTTATGATCAAAGAGTAACGTAAACAAAGAATAACAGTTAAGTAAAAAAATAATTTATAAACTATAACTAATTTAGATGGATGTTTTCATGAAAAATAAAAACAAATCAACTTCGCTTAAAGTGGTTACTCACTACTTAAGTACAGCATCACTACTTTTTACTACGCTTTTTTCTTTTCAGATGCCTCTAACAAAAGCTCAACAAGCTTATGCTGCCACCACTGACACTGTAAGACCTTTCTTGCTTGCTGATGCCCCAAGTGAATCCGAATTTCACAAAATTAATTCTAATTCTAATTCTAATTCTAATTCTAATAATTCCAGTTCATCAGAAGAAAAATCAGAAACTGTAGAAAAACAAAATAATAATAATGGAAGCAAATCAAAGGTTGATAGTGAGGGTGATGGTGAGGGAGCTTTAGAACAAAATGATAATTCACAAAGTTCAACTACCTTTAAAATCGATTTTACTTCAACCTTTGATGATACAATTGTTAATGGGTCAGGACAATGGGCCAATAATTGGTATTTAACTCCAAAATATATTTATAATAAACCCAATGTTTCTACTCCTGCAATTAAAGAAACAATTGAAAAATTAAATTATCAAACACAAAATTATGTTCGCTTTATCAAAGGATTTAATACTCAATATAGAGTGGCCTCTTTAGTAAATGTTCAATACAACAAAATCGCAAAACTTACTTCCAATTCAAATCAAACTCCAGAAGATATGGCCAATCTTCTAAGAGAAGGAATGAGTTTAAGTAACTTTAAAGGCAAAATCGTAAACGATAAAAGTACAAATAATATTCCATTACATGTGTATGAAGGTTATTGGGTAAACGGCAATCGCTTTGTACGTTTAGTAGTAAATGCTACAAACAATAATCTTGTAAAATTTAATCTCTCGTTTACACGAATTGGTTATATTCCTACTGTTGACCAAGAGACCTACTCTATTCAAAAACATCTTTTAACAATTAAAAAAGCTTTTGCTGTTAGTTCAACTAGTACTATCAATTCTGTGAATCCTATTAACTCTATTAATCCTGTTAATCCGATTAATCCTGTCAATCCTATGAGCAGTAATATCATCAATAAAAACTTTGTATATAGATTATTTAAAAATATTTTTGAAAATTTTATTGCAATTCCAACTGCAAATGCTGTTACTGAATTGCCAACCACGCAACCTGGAATAACAGATATTACAGATCAAAATCTTAGTAGTTTAGATTTAAACATCAAAGCTAATGATGCCTTATTGCAAAGAATTGATAATATAAACGATACCATGAGTTCAATATCAAAAATAACAAACATTGGTCATATGGCAGTAGTAGGACTTGCTACTGCAGGAGCAGGAGTTCTTGGAGCAGCGGCGGCCAATCTTGCTTTAGATGGACTAAAATATGTTGGTGGAAAAATTTGGGAGTTTGCAACTGATGAAAAAAAGAATGCTCAGTTACTAAGCGATTATAAAAAGGCCATGAAAAACTATGAAAAATTTACTAGAATAGCAAAACAAGTTGAGACCGCTATTGATCAAATGATTTTACAACAAAAAAATTATTTAGAAGAACGTGATAATAAAAAAGATTCATTTATTGCATATGATAATCTTAATGAAAAATTCGACACTCATTTTAATAACTTTACTGAAGGAGCAAAATCATTTGCAGCGGCCGTAAAATTATCTTCTGCTACTACCCCTAGATCTCCTTCTTCTTTAACGCCACCACTAGTATCAACATCAGAAGATGATTTGGATCTAAATCTAGATTTAGATCGCTTGACCGCAGAAAATGGTAGAGCGCCTAAAAAACCTCGAACCGATAGAGCTGGTATAGAAACAGTGTTGGCCTCTGAAATTGGTTCAGCGGAAACCACCCCACTATTAGCATCATCATCATCAGCAGCATCGATAGCAGGCAGAAAACCTAAACCACCCAAATCAACAAGTGTTAAAAAAACGCCGCTACACGATCAAACAGATCGACGAGGTAGTTTTCCTAGCATCGGTATCGACATCCCTGATGATTTAACCGACGATGATTCATCAGCTACATCCGCCGATACATCCGACGATACATCTTCTACTCATAAAACTCATAAAAAATTATCCTCAGAAGAACTAGCACAACTTAAACAATTAAAACTTGCTTTTCTCTTAAATGGTATTTCAAAAACCAATACAGGAATTGAGGGATTACTAGATTTCATTAATTCACTTGAAAAAACTAAAGATGCAAGTTTAAGCAAATGGTTCGATGCTGATCAAAAGCAAAAAATTGCAAATTGGAAAGCGCATTTAAAAACTTATTCTGAAAAATTAGCACATGGTGAAGAATTAACTGCTGAGCAAATTAATTCTCTATTAGAAATCTCAACAAAATATAACGATCTAATAAAAGAGATTGAAAGTAAGATCCCTGGCGGAAAAAAAATCAATGAATTTTTAAGTATAGTGACTAAAGACCATGTTATTCCAGATATAAGAGATGGTTATTCAATTGAAGCGGCCATCGATACCGCTAATCGCTCAAAGGCAAAATTAAAATTTAAAATGTCTGGAATAAGATCAGAACTTTTAGAAGCTAAAAAGAATAAAAATGAAACTTGTTACACAGATAAATTTGTTGAACTACAACGTGTAAAGAAATTAGATAACGAAATAGACTTTATACTTAAACATTTAAATAAAACAGCTCTTGAAACACCAAATTTTTCAATATGTGATGCTCTAGGAACTACTATGAGCGAATTAGTAGATGCCGAAAAAGGTCTAGAGAAATTTAGAGCTAATATTCTAAGTGGCGAAGGCGTAATGTTAAATAAGCGTCTAGAAAGCAACGAAGATCTTAAAGAAAAGAAAGCTAATTTAATAAGTAAAAAAATTAAAGATTATAGAAAAATGATTAAGGATTCACTTACAAGTAAGAAACAAGAAATTAAAGACATTAAAAATGTAAAAGGTAATTACACACAAGCGTGTATGGCCAAATATGAACTTTTAGATCTAAGTAATGAACAATTAATTCAAGAAATCAAAAATCGCAGAGGTGATTCTAGTGATCCAGTATTTACTAGCTTTTGGAGAAAAATATGGCCATTTTCTTATAGCTACAGAAAAGAATTATGTTTAATAGAGTATCAAGATAAAAAAGTTGGTAGAGGAAAATCAGAAAAAGATTTTAAAGAAAAATTAAAGAAACAATTAGAAAAAAAATGGGATGCTCGAATTAAGGCCCAAAGAATTACTTTATCCGAACTAATTTCTCAAATAGGCACTAATAGAGATAATTTTATTGAGAGGGAGGCCGATAGTGTTGATAGTGAGTTACTACTTGTTGAAAGCAACTTTAAAAAATTCTTTGAGTCACCTTCAAAGAAACCAAAACTTACTCTTCTTCTTAAAAAGCAAAATGAGATAGCAAAATCATGTTCCGATAATCATCCTTCTGTCCGTGACATCGATTTCATATTTTTCTTTTTTTCTTATTTATTTTTTTACATTTTATTAATATAAATTTTCAAAATCTCTG
>JADGAM010000062.1 GCA_015232015.1 Oligoflexia bacterium
CCGCTACCTATGGTATGGGTATTTCTTCTTTTCCACTCTCCCAACATACTGGCACACTTACAACTGAATACTCTAGCTTTATTTCAAATGGAAGCGGCATGTAATTTTACAGCAAAGATAAGAGCAAAAGTAAAAGTAAAAATTACTGTAGCAGTAATGGTAGTAGTTAAAATACTCAAAGATTTAATTTTCATAATTTTCATACAAGATACCCTCTAAAATTTAAATGTTACTCAAGATAAATGTTATTATTTGAGGTTCTCTAAGTCTAGAAATAAATACAGTTTCGAAATATTTCCCTTCCATTTTGGCACAGATATTTAAGAGTGGAATTAAGTAAAAAATTCAATTTACTTAAAAATAAAACATTTAGCAATTAATGAGAATTGGAATAAAGATTGCTTTATCTTTACTATGATAAATCCTGAAGGTGAAAATCTACTGTAGATTTACTAATGATTAATAAGATAACAAATAAAAAGTGGAGGAATTTAAAATTATGATAATGCAAAAAGAAATCATTAAACGCTATATGGAACTAAATGGTCAACCTACCTTAAAATTTATTTCAAAGGATACTCAAATCCAAATTACAAGAGTTTTTAGAATATTAAATGGGCATGAAATGAAAATTTCAGAATATGAGAAATTTGATTTGTCTATAAGAAAAAAATTATGTGAAAAAAAAACTTACAAAAATATTACTGGACTTCAAGAGATAGCAAAATTGTGTGACAAAGAACTTTCTCCAAATTCATTAAAAGATATTGAAATGTTTATGAACAGGAAATTAAGAATCAAGTCTATAAGTTATTTTGTTAACAATTAATAAACGATAATTAGAAAATTTTATGGAGATTAAAATTATGGAAATTAAAATGGAAGAAAATTTATTAATAGTTGAAAGAGTTGTTTTAGAGTCCTTAACTAGAAAAACTAAAAATATTGCTGAATTAGTTGTAGATACCGGACTTAGTATTTTATTATTAAAAAAAATACTAAGTAAATTTTTAGAAATTGGAGCAATTGTAAAAAATAAGAGTAATGTTTACGAGTTGAATGATAAAAAGATAGCTAAATTGTTTAAATATTATAATTCAATATCAAGCAGAAAAGAGGAGGTAAAAGAACTGTTAAATATATTTGTTGATTCCGCTTTAATGGAAAAAGAAAAAAATCATGAGAATCAACAATTTCCGCAAACACATTCTCAAAGAACAATTTTTTCAGATATAAAAATGAAAAAATTGTGGATGACACCTGAAGAGAATTTTTATTATCAATCGTTGATTAATAAATTAGAGCTTTTTCTTAAAGAGATTTCAGATAAACAAGACAATCGCGCACATCAAAATAGATTAGCTGAACAAAATGTAATATTTTGGGGAAATTCTCATTATGCCAATCTGATGAATACATTCCTGCAAAATATTTAAATAACCCTTCAATCAAAATGCTTTCATCATTTATATTGATATTAAATGCCAGTCCTAAGTTTAAAGAAAACTTGTTCCATGAACTTGAAAAAGATAACATGGTTTTGTTTTTTGAAATGAATTATATCTTTGATAAGACTGTGAAAGATATTCTATGGCAAAATAAGGGAAAGGAAATTGTGATTGTTATCGATAATATGACCTTATTTGATTTCTATGGCACACGAATTAATAATTATTTTTATGAAATTTTTTATGAATACGCTTGTTATGGTAAATATTATAACAATGAATATAGCGTGCAGATTATTGCTTTCGATTATTTAGTTAATTTCTCAGATGATAAATATAGATTTTTATCTTTTGGTTTTGATGATTTTTATGTAGCAAATGCTTCAGCAATGTCTATTGGCCCGAGCAAAAACTTAGTATTAAAAAATGTAAGCAGCAAGGGTTTGTGGGCATTGGTGAAAATTGAAAAATACAAAAATTCAATAATCGATTCATTGTTTTTAGGTAAATTTTTTGAAAAAAGTTTGTTAATTATAGATTCAAATCCGAATAAAAAAACTGATAAAAATTTTTATAAATTTATTCAACAATTATTATTTAATAAAAAACTTTTTGATAAAAGTCTCGATGCAAAAATTAATGTTTTTGTCTGGGAATTGGATATGATTCAAAAAGAGATACTAGATGGCGTGTTAAGTTGTTTGTCGATTGCTAAAGAAGACAGAAAAAATATGATAAAAGTTTTTATATCTTTAAGAGGGCTTGCATGTGAGTATGAAGTAAGTTGGTTAAAAAAATTTGCTATATTTTTATTTGAAATAAGGTTAAAACTTAAATTTAAGTTATATAAAAAGATTTGCGAATGGTTTTTTAATTAATATTATCAGGAATGTATAGGTATATCATGCATGCAAAGGTTGAAGGAATTCTAATATCCAAGATGCCTTATAGAGAACGGGATATTTTAGGAAAATTACTACTACGTAATGGTCAAAAAATAACCGTTCTTTTTCGTAATGGGCGAGGGGGAAAACGAAATAAAAAGACTCTATGCTTAGAACTTGGTTACTTTTTAAAAACAGAGATAAGTAAAAGTAATATTGTCTATAAAGAGGATGATTTTTTTTGTGCAAATGACTGGAGCTTAACCTGGTATCATCAAAAAATCAGAGAGAATATTAAGGCCTTTTATTTGATGTGTGTGTTTTTAGAGCTGGGCCTTAAAATATCATTAACGGCAAGTGTATTTTCCATTATGAATGAGTCTATCATTTTTTCAAATAATAATTTAAAAGGGGAGGGCGTTTTTAATATTTTAAGTAATGCACTTTTTTTTCTAGAAGATTCTTTAATAAGAAATAATTTAAATGTTACCAGGGATTTTTTATTGTTTATTGTAAAATTGCTTTATATTGAGGGAGTAGGAATAAATTTAAAAGAGTGTGTTTATTGTAAAAATTTATTTACACCAGTTATACCAACTAAGATGTTTGCAGTGAGATTAGTTCCAAAGGAAGGTGGTTTTTGTTGTAATATTTGCTCTGAAAAATTAAACATCAAAAGCAATCATCAAATTATGATCGATACTTATACTTCAGTAAAACAAGCAGTAACAACAAAATATAAAAATTATTCATTATTGCATGTTAAAAATTCTGATATTTCTCAATCGAATGCCTCTAAAATTCTTTTTAATTACTTTTGCTACCAATTCCACTTTTCACGAAGTGAATTTAAAAGTATAAAGTCCCTATGGTGATAATTAATTTATACAATTTTCAATTACGCCAAATCAATTTTAATTTTTAATTTTTAATTTTTTGTAGATTATTTTAGATTAGTTTAGATAAATATAGATGAAAAAATTATTTGCTTATTTGTTTCCTTATATCAAACCTTATTGGAAATGGGCATTGGTGGCGTTATTATTGTCATTTCCCCTCTCAGCGATTAAAGGAGTGCAGGCGTGGATGGTAAAGTATGTAGTTGACATACTTACTCCTAATGCTTCATTTAATGAAGCATTAATTCTCGCATTGGCCTTACTGGGATTAGCACTGTTAAATTACCCATGTCGTTTTTTTCATTTCTATCTTATGCGCTATGTGGTTGATCGTGCAGCCTGCCTTATGAGATCAGACATCTACAGTAAACTGCAAAAACTACCACTTTCTTTTTTTGTGGTTAAAAAATCCGGTACATTAGTTTCAAATATAGTTAACGATACACGAACTTTATCTGAAGGGATAAAGAGCGCTATTGATCTTTTTCGAGAACCCTTAACGGCATTGGTAATGCTGGGAACTGCATTTTATAGTGATTGGAAACTTACTTTGGTCATAATAGTTGTGGCACCACTTTTTATTTTAATATTTGTAAAAAGTGGACGACTTGTTCGTTACAATCAAGAGGAAGTTCAAGAGCAATTAGCACGAATGACACACAATTTAAGTGAAGGAATTTACGGTCAAAAAGTGGCCAAGGCCTTTAATCTACAGACCTATATTTTAAAACGTTTTGAGTGGGCCCAAGATCTTTTTTTTCGTTATCAGATGAAGACGGCAACCATAGAAGAAAATGCGCACCCTTTGGTGGAATTAGTAGGAGCAATTGCATTTGCAGGAGTAATTATTTTTGCTCATCATAGAATAAAAAGTGGAGCGACTACTACAGGTGATTTTTTTAGCTTCGTAACTGCATTGGCACTTATGATGGACCCTTTAAGAAAGTATAGTCAGGCAAATGTAAAAGTTAATCAGGCCAGGGCCGCTGGAGAACGCATATACGAGATAATGAAAATACCAGAAGAGATTGATAAAGGGAAAATTGAAATAGATGAATTTAAAGATTCAATTGAATTTGATTCGGTCACATTTTCTTACGGTGAGAATATCCGAGTTTTAAACAATTTATCATTCACTATTAAAAAAGGTGAACGAGTAGGAGTTGTAGGTCTTTCGGGGGCCGGTAAATCTACTATTTTATATTTGTTACTTCGTTTGTATAATGTGACTTCAGGGGAAATTAGAATTGATGGAATTGCAATCGATTGTTATAAACTGTCTTCCATAAGAAAAATTTTTGGTTTTGTTTGTCAGGAACTTTTTTTATTTCACGATACTGTCAGAGAAAATGTTACGGTAGGTGAAAAACTTACTGATGAAAATATTAATAGGGCCATAGAAATTTCAGGTTCAAAAGAGTTTGTTTCACAATTACCCCAAGGAGTGGATACGATTATTGGAGAAAGAGGAACAAGACTTTCAGGTGGACAATGCCAGAGAGTAACAATTGCAAGAGCAGTGTTAAAAGATCCTGATATCTTGTTGTTCGATGAGGCCACGTCAGCACTAGATTCTGAATCTGAAAAAGCAGTACAAGCGGCACTTGATAGATGGTCTTTGATAGATGATGATATTGATAATGATAATAAAAAAAAGAAGACAGTAATTGCAGTAGCACATAGACTTACAACAATTAAAAATTATGACAAGATCATTGTTATGAGGGATGGAGAGATAATAGAATCAGGAAATCATGGCCAGCTTATGGAAGTAAGCGGAGAGTATTTTAAATTATATGAATTAGCATCAAGAGAAAATAATATTTAAACCATAGTTAAAATAGTTAAAATATATAAATTGGGGGGTGTATTTTATGGTTAACCAGAAAACGATGAAAGCATTAGTAAAAAGATATCCTAAAAAAGGTTTGTGGTTGGAAGAAGTTCCGGTTCCCATTATAAGAGATGATCAAGTATTAATTAAAATAAAAAAGACTGCAATTTGTGGAACAGATATTCACATCTACCAATGGGATGAATGGTCTCAAAAAACAATTCCAGTACCTATGCATGTTGGACATGAGTTTGTTGGAGAGATTATAGAAGTAGGGGCATTAGTAAGAGGGCCCAAGGTTGGAGATAGAGTCTCTGGTGAAGGCCATATTGTTTGTGGACACTGTAGAAATTGTCGAGCAGGTAAAAGACATTTATGTATAAATACTAAAGGAATTGGAGTGCACCTTCCAGGTTCATTTGCAGAATACTTAGCATTGCCCGCGGAAAATGTTTTTCCTTTACCAAATGATATTTCAGATAATGAAGCATCTGTTTTAGATCCTTTTGGCAATGCTGTCCATACTACACTCTCATTTGATTTAATTGGAGAAGATGTGTTGATAACAGGAGCTGGGCCAATTGGTATTATGGCGGGAGCAGTTGCCAAACATGTGGGCGCTCGAAAAGTAGTAATCACCGATGTAAATGAGTATCGTCTAGAATTGGCCAAGAAGATGGGAATACAATATGTAATCAATATAAAAAATAAAAATTTAAAAGATGTTGAGAAAGAAATAGGAATGACAGAGGGTTTTGATATTGGGCTTGAGATGAGTGGATCTGCTGATGCCTTAAATGGAATGTTGGATGTAATGAGAATGGGAGGAAAAATTGCCTTACTTGGAATTATTCCATCAACTGCCGCTATCTCTTGGGATAAAGTAATCTTTAAAGGTCTTTTAATGAAAGGAATTTATGGTCGGGAGATGTATGAAACTTGGTATAAGATGGTTGCCATGCTACAGAGTGGATTAAATATCGATCCAATATTTACTCATTACTTTCCCATAGAACGATATGAAGAGGGATTTGAAATAATGAGTGCAGGTAAGTCTGGAAAAGTAATTTTGGATTGGAGTCATATTTAATAAGTATAGTTATGTAATTATACAATTATACAATTATACAATTATAGTTTGCATTTTTTATTGGAGAAAATTATGAGTCATAATAGTGCTGTAGCAGTTTATAAATCAGTCTTAGAAAGTATTTGTAGTGATGGATTATACAAAGATGAACGAGTTATCACCTCACCACAGAGTGGAAAAGTGATGGTTAGTTTCCCCCAAGGAAATGAACCCAAAGAGATAATCAACTTGTGTGCTAACAATTATCTTGGTCTTTCATCTCACCCTGAGGTTATTAAGGCCGCACATCAAGGTCTTGATAATCGGGGATTCGGAATGTCTTCAGTGCGCTTCATTTGTGGAACACAAGATATTCATCGAACATTAGAAACTAAAATTGCAGATTTTTTAGGAATGGAAGATGCAATACTTTTTGGTTCTTGCTTTGATGCTAATGGAGCACTCTTTGAAACATTACTAACAGCGGAGGATGCCATTTTTTCAGATAAACTTGTTCATGCTTCAATTATTGATGGCATAAGACTTTGTAAAGCCCAACGTCATATATATGAACATGCTGATATGAATGATCTAGAGGAGAAATTACGAACACACGCAAGTAATGCTCGCATAAAGCTTATTATGACAGATGGAGTGTTTTCAATGGACGGAGATATGGCCCCTCTAAATAAGATCGTAGAGTTAGCAGAAAAATATGATGCCCTAGTGGCAGTTGATGATTCTCATGCAACAGGTTTTATTGGTCGCACAGGGCGAGGTGTGCATGAACATTACAATGTTATGAAGAAAGTAGATATAATAACTACAACCTGTGGTAAAGCGTTAGGTGGTGCAACGGGTGGAGTGATTGCCTCTAAAAAAGAGATTATAGAATTATTAAAACAGAGAGCACGTCCTTATTTATTTAGCAATGCTTTAATGCCCGCAGTTGTAAATGCAACTTTGAAAGTGTTAGAAATTTTATCGGCCAGTACAGAAAGGCGTGATAGATTAGAAAAACATACAAAGTGTTGGAGAAAATCTTTAACTGAAGCAGGTTTCGATCTTAAGGCGGGTAATACTCCAATTGTTCCTGTAATGCTTTATGATGCCAAATTAGCTCAAGAGGTAAGTCGTGATCTCTATGCAGAGGGCGTATTTGCAGTTGGATTTTTTTATCCTGTAGTTCCAAAGGGAGAGGCCAGAATTCGTACTCAATTATCTGCTGCTTTAGAGCAAAGTGATTTAGATCAAGCATTAGATGCATTTGTAAAAATTGGTAGGAAACATAAAGTTATTAAATAAAATTACCTTAATATTTTTTGTTTAAGTCATGTTTAGTATATTCTGCTTTTTCTTTTGAATTAGAATTGTCTTCTTTATTCCAAGTAGTGGCCTCATCCTTAACAGTGATAGAAGCGGGCACTCGGTTTTGCTCTTTTTCTTTTTCCTGCTTCTTTAAATCACGCAATTCTCTTTGGTCTGCTTTTTGTTCTGCTTTTTCTAATAAGTAAAATTGCTTAGTGTCTAACATGGCAATTATTTCAGAATGTGCATTGCGAATAGAAAAAATGGTACTGAATAAAATCAATATAATAAAAAATGAAGCTGCAAGAGTGATAATTGTTATATTACTTGAAGTTGTGTTACATGCTTTTACTTTGGTCTGGATTTTTGTTTGAAATTTATTATTACAATTGTTATATGAGCATCTATTTTTTCGTTTCATAAAATTCCTCCTTTTTGTTTTGTGATTTAAAAAAGAATTTCATTAAAAAATGCAATACAGGTCATTATATTATTATTCGATTGTTTGGCCATATGGTTGGCCTACTAGCGGTAATCATTGATTTTTAAAATTAAAATAAAAATTATTTGATAATAAAAGTGACAACATTCTGTGGAAGATTAATTGTGCAGAAGATTGATTGTGCGGATATGTCTATATTAGATGCAATAGAGAAAAAAATAAAAAAATTGATTAATTTAATAATAATCAGTAATGTTGGTAATGTTTCTCATATCTTTTAAAAATGTGACTTTTGTTATCTTTGTTACTTTGCTATCTTTAAGTTACCTTAATAGTTACATTTTTTGATTTTTGAGAGAGAAATATTTAATGTTTATTTAGTATCTGATAGTCTATAAGAGAAAAGGCGAGATAAAAAATAAACAAGAATTAAATTAGAATCAAAAATATTAAAATTGTATAATTGTATTGTGAGGTTTTTCTATGCATAAGACAAAACCTGTGAGACCTGATAGTTGTGAAAGTTGTCCTTCTAAAATTGATAGTATTTTTTGTGACCCTGACATTATAAAATTACTTAATATCAGCGAACATAGAGTGATCAATATATATAAAAAAGGTCAAACACTTTTTGTTCAAGGTAATCCCCCTTATGGTCTTTATTGTATTTCTAGTGGAAAGATTAAGATTTCTAGTGTGGGACCAGACGGAAAAGAATCAATTGTTAGAATTGCAGTTGCTGGTGATATTTTAGGACATAGAAGTTTATTCACTCAACAACATTATATGGGAACTGCTACCGCTTTAGAAGATTCAGTAGTTTGTTTTATAGATAAAAAATTTATGGAACAATTAATATCTGAAGAACCCAAAATTGCTTATAATATTATTGCAAAAATTGGACGAGATTTAGGACGAGCTGAAAAGCGAGTAGCATCTTTTTCACAAAAAAATGTACCTGAAAGATTAGCAGAGCTACTTCTTAACTTGAGATGTGCTTATGGAGTGGAAGAAGATGGTAAGTGGCGTTTGGATATAAAACTAACTCGTGAAGAGATGGCATCCATGATTGGAACTGCAAGTGAAACATTAATTAGATTTTTATCAGAATTTAAAGATCAGGGTTTGATCGGTCAGGTTGGAAAAACAATTTATCTACTAGATGTGAAGGGTTTATTAGAAATTGGTCACGTTACAGAAGATCATCTTTGGTATTAACTTTACTTAATTTTTAACCCTATTTCGATATTACGTATTAAATTTTAAACATTAAATTTTTATTTTATATTTTATTGCTACCTATAGGAGTGTGTTTATGCTTGATTTTGTATTCCATAATCCTGTTAGAATTTATTTTGGTAAAGGTCAAATGACTAAAATAACCGATGAAATTGAGAATGGAAAAAATATTTTAATTACATATGGTAAGGGAAGCATAAAACAAAATGGCGTCTATGAAGAGCTAATGTCAGTTTTATTAGATAAGGCCAAATCATTAGGAAAAAAATATTCAATCTTTGAATTTTCAGGAATTGAGGCCAATCCAACTTATGAAACACTAATGGGTGCTTTAGAAATAATTCACTCTAAAAGAATTGATTATTTGTTGGCCGTTGGAGGTGGATCGGTAATAGATGGTACAAAATTTTTAGCGGCGGCCGCCAAATATGATAAGGGAGACCCTTGGAATATCCTTTTAAAGAGAGGAAGAGGGATAGAGGATGCATTGCCTATGGGTACAGTTTTAACGATGCCTGCAACTGGCTCAGAGATGAATGGGAACTCAGTAATAAGTAGAAAGAGTACAAAAGAAAAATTTGCATTTTTTAGTCCACATGTTTTTCCAAAATTTTCTATCCTTGATCCAACCACTACTTTTAGTTTACCTGAAAAACAGATTGCTAATGGAATAGTCGATGCTTTTGTGCATGTGATGGAACAATATTTAACCTATCCTGTAAATTCTCCTATACAAGATCGAATGGCAGAGGGAATTTTATTAACATTGATAGAGGAAGGTTCAAAAATATTTGCAAATAGAGGTAGAGATAAAGATAGAAATAGAGATAGAGATAGAGATAAAGATAATAAGCAAACTTATTTAAAAGATTACAACGTTCGCGCTAATATAATGTGGGCGGCAACCATGGCATTAAATAATTTGATAGGAGTTGGTGTTCCTCAAGATTGGAGCACACATATGATAGGCCACGAGTTAACAGCTGAATATGGTCTAGCACACGCAGAGACATTAGCAATAATATTACCATCACTTATGCATGCGATGAGAGAAGGTAAGAGCGAGAAATTAATTCAATATGCAAAGAGAGTATGGAAAGTAGAAAAGATAGTGGAAACAGATAAAGATAAAAATAAAGAAGATAAGATAATCGATTTTGCTATTGGAAAAACTAGAGAATTTTTTGAGATGATGGGAGTAAAAACTAATTTAATAGATTATAAAATTAATGAAGAAGCAGTTAACATTATCATCGGTCGCTTAGAAAAACATGATATGACAAAAATGGGTGAGAAGGGGGATATAACATTAGAAAAGTGCAGAGAAATTTTGAAAAATTCTCTTTAATCAATTTATGATTTACCTTGATCACGCTGCTGGCACTCCTTTAATTGATTCTGCACTAAAGATTTATCAGGAATCTTTGGTCAATCACAATAATTATGCAAATTCATCTTCTAAGCATCAGTTAGGTTCTAATTTAAGTAAAAAAATTGAAGCAATAAGGGCAGACTTTTTATCTTGGGTTAAAGCTGATGCTGATAGATATGATTTAATTTTTACATCTTCAACTACAGAATCAAACAATATGATAATTAATTCTTTAGATAAATCTGATTTATTAAAAGAAGATGGTAATAAAAGTAATAATAACAATAAGAGCAATAATAGTAATAATATTATTTGTTATTCAAAAACAGATCATCCAAGCATTACTGTACCCATTTCAAAGATTTTATCAAAAAAAGACTATCAATTTTATGAGTTTGATAAAAATATTGAAAAGGGTATTGAAAAAGATATTGATATTGTTAATAGAGCAAAATTTGTAATTCTAACTCAAGTAAATAATCTAAATGGATTTTTTTGTCAGGCAGAAGAGATGGCAAAAAAAATAAAAGAGATGAATAAAAATATTTTTATTCATCTAGATGCCGCTCAAGGATTTGGAAAATTTAAATTAGATTTATCTGAAGGTCATATTGATAGTGTTGCAACCTCATCGTACAAAATGGGTGGACCTAAGGGTGTGGCATTGCTTTATTGCAAGAAAAATTGCTATGGCCATGAAAGTAATGAAAAAAAAATACCACTTCGTCCATTATTATTTGGAGGAGAACAAGAGAGTGGTTATCGTTCATCAACACTAAATGCACCTGCCATTATTGCTTATCATGAAGCATATAAATGGGCGCAAAATAATCTTAAAAATAATTACGATAGAATACTTGATTTTAATTTAAAGATTAGATCTAATTTTAGTGAAAATAATTCTTGTAAGGGGATTCAATTTTTATATCCAGTTACAAATTGTAGTCCTTATATTTTGGCAATTAACATTCCTTTAAATATTTCAGCGGACATTATACAAAGACATTTAGATGAGAAAAATATTTTTGTATCTACTACTTCTGCCTGCTCTTCGAAAAAGAAAGTGCAAATTCAAGAGAATAAGACTCAAAATACGATAAGAGTTTCATTTGGGTTTACTACAACAGAGGAGGAAGTTTCGCAATTTATAAAGGCTTTCATTCAAATTTATGGAGATTTGAAAAAAATTTTTTAGGAGAAAATAAGTAGTGATAGGAAATTTGAGCTTAAGCTTATATAGTAATTATAAAACGCTAGTAGTAAATGCAGATGAATTATGTTTAAAAGGGCGCAACAGAGATGCTTTTTGGAACAAGTTAGATATGCATGTGCGATCAGTACTTAAGGTTCATCAGCTTGATGAAGTGATAAATGATGAAGATGAGAGATTACCTCCTAAGAGTAAGTATAAGTGTCATAGAGATGATTTAAGATATATTATAGATGTCTTTGATGAGAGTTATTTTAAAAGAGAAACCTTAGACGCCCTAACAAAAATTCCTGGTATACATTCTATTATGTTAGCTCGTAAAACTCCTCTAGATTTTTCAAAATTAACTGAGGCAGTTTTTGCTGAGATGGATTTACTAAGAGAAAATAATACACTTCCTAAAACATTTAAAGTTAAAACCAAGCGCTCTTATAAACAATTTTCTATGGATAGTAATGAGATATCTCGAGAGATAGGACACTTAGTTTTAGAGCGATATAACCAAGACCGAAATGAAAATCAGAATGAAAATCAAAGTGAAAGTCAAAATGAATATAGGATAATAAAAGTTGATGTTCATAATCCAGAACTTGTAATAACAATAAAAGTTTTAAGTGGAGGAATATATTGTTCAACACAAAGACTACCTGGAGTTGGGGGATTGCCGGTGGGAGTTAGTGGAAAAATATTAACATTGCTTTCAGGTGGTTTTGATTCTCCAGTAGCAAGTTATTTAATGTTTAAGCGAGGAATAGAACAAAATTATATTTTTTTTCACGCTTATCCATTTGTTGGAAATGAGGTTGTTGATAAAGTAATTGAGATTGTAAAAAAATTAGCTCCCTATCAAACAAAAAACATCTTGTATGTTGTTCCTTTTGGAGAGGTTCAAAGTTACATAGCTCAGAAGTGCCGACCGGATTATAGAACAATGCTATTTCGTCAGTACATGATTGAATGTGCAACTCTCTTAGCAAAGCAAATTGGAGCAGAAGCGCTACTAACAGGAGATTCCATCGGCCAAGTTGCAAGTCAAACGCTATCAAATTTATCTTTAATTGATAGTAGCAGTGAGATGTCTATTTTTCGTCCACTCATTGGACTTAATAAATTGGAAATAATTAATTTGGCCAGAAAGATTGGAACTCATGATGTTTCAATAATTGCTCAAGATGATGCTTGTAGTTTATTAGCAGACATACATCCAGTTACCAAACCGCACAGAGGTCATTGGAATGATTTTAGGGCCAAAAATAATTTAAGTGACAAATTGCTTGAGTGTTTGTCTAAATCGAAAGTTCTTAAGGTTGATTGGAGAGGGAAAGTAGTAGAGATTAGAAATTAGAAATTAGAAAATAATAATTAGCTGGTGTGGCTCAGTTGGTAGAGCAACGCATTCGTAATGCGTAGGTCGGCGGTTCAAATCCGCCCATCAGCTCCAGTTTTATGTATATTTTATGTATATTGTATAAAGGAAATAATGTTGTGAATTCGGATTGCTTTTTTTTCAAATTAATTAGTTCAGTGCTAATTGTTTTAGTAATTATTGTGTGTTGGTTTGCGCCCCTTAATTATTGCAGTTTGATTAAACCTGACGAGGGAAGATATGCAATAATTGCTAGGGAGATGGTTCAAAGTGGAGATTGGATTGTTCCAAGAATGAATAGTCTTCAATACATTGAAAAACCGCCAATGCATTATTGGATGACCGCCATCTCTTTTTCATTATTTGGTGAACACGAATGGAGTGCGCGCCTTTGGAGTGCTATTGCTGGAATGTTGGGCATATTGATGATGATGTGGACAGCGAGAAGAATTTATGGTCGGGAAGTTGCTTTGTACTCGGGATTGTTATTAAGCAGTTCAATATTTTATGTAGGATTATCAAGAATAAACACTGTAGATATGGGCCTTACTCTTTTTATGGGAGTTTCTTTAATGGCCATGCTGTTGGCACAAAGAGATTCTGCCTCAGTGAAAGAGAATCGATATTGGATGTATATAGTGTGGATTGGATTGGCACTGGCAGTTTTAACTAAGGGACCGATGGGAGTAATACTCCCTGCAGGAGTATTATTTATTTATTTACTTCTTACGAGAAGTTTTTACATTTTAAAAAAACTTCATTTAGGAGTAGGGTTATTTATTTTTTCAGCAATAATTCTTCCTTGGTTTATTTTAGTTTCACAAAGAAATTCTCATTTTTTAAAATTCTTTTTTATCAGAGAACATGTAGAGCGTTTTTTAACTAATACTCATAATAGAGATGAGGTTTGGTGGTATCTTTTTCCTTTTGTTTTTTTAGGGATTTTACCGTGGATGTTTTTTTTGTTAGTAGCTCTTATAAGTAGTACATCTTCGTTTTTTAAAAACATTTTATCAAATATTAAAAATAGTAAAAATACAAAAAATAGCAAGAAAGATTTTAAAGTTAATTTACTACTAACCATTTGGTGTTTTTTTATTTTTATCTTTTTTTCTTTATCTTCTTCAAAACTACCAACTTATGTTTTACCAATATTTCCTGCTCTGGCCTTACTTCTAGGGCAAACAATTAAACGTTTGAGTCATAGACATTTTCTTTACCAAGTACTAACGATTTCTGTAATTGCTTTGGTGGCACTTTTATTTGCTCCTCAGATTGCAAATTATCCAGCTAAATATACGACACCTCAAATACTATATTATAATTGGTCAAAGTGGGTGATTGCGGCAGGATTATTTTGGTTTTTAGGTTCCATTATTTCTCTTGTTTTTGCATTTTATAAAAAGCGTTTAAGTTCTGTGACCGCGCTTTCATTATCATTTTTATTGGCCACACAAATTGCGATGTCTGGATATGAGGAATTGGCCCCATCATTTTCAAGCTCGTATGCCGCTAAAGAAATTATTCCCTATGTGAGAGAGGATAGACATTTTTATTCTATAAAAATGTATGATCACACTTTACCTTTTTATATAAAACATCCTTTGACTTTAGTTGAATATAAAGATGAAATGGCATTTGGAATAGATGAGGAACCCAATAAATGGGTTGCAACGGTTGATGAATTTAAAAAGCGATGGAGAAGTGAACCAGGAGCGATGGCATTACTTTCAAAGGATATGTATCAACAGTTTAAAAATGAATCCTTACCAATGAAATTTATTTTTCAAGATAGTAGGAGAACAATAATTTTATCTCCATAAATATTAATAAACAGTAAGTAATAAATAATAAATTAACGAGGTTATAGATATGGATAAAACATCTTCATACTTACCTTTCACTCGTCCTACAATTGATGATGAAACTATAGAAGGAGTTGTGCAGGTATTACGTTCTGGTTGGTTGGCCACCGGCCCACAAGTAAAAAATTTTGAAGATATGCTTGCGGATTATTTAAGTAATGATTTAAGTGATAATTTAAGTAATCAAGAGATAAAGAAAAAAAGAATTATAAAATCTTTTACCTCTGCCACTGCTGGACTTGAGATTGCTTTACAAATTTGTGGAATAGGAGAGGGAGATGAGGTGATAACCTCGGCCTTAAGTTTTGCTGCCACTTCAAATGTAATTATGAGAGTAGGTGCTAAACCAATATTTGTTGATGTGGATTTAGATACAAGAAACATTAAATTAGAAGATATTCCGAAAGTAATAACTAAAAAAACTAAGGCCATAATGCCAGTACATTTTGCAGGGCTAGCCGTCGATATGGATAAATTATATTCATATGCACGCGAATATAATTTACGAGTTATTGAAGATGCCGCCCACGCTATTGGGTCAAGTTGGCGAGGGAAAAAAATTGGATCCTTTGGAGATCTTGTTGTTTTTAGTTTCCATCCAAATAAAAACATGACTACTATCGAGGGTGGAGCAATCTCTTTAGCAAGTGATTGTGTAGATGAGGCCAAAAAAGTTGAGCTTCATAGGTGGCATGGATTAACTAAAGATACTCAAAATAATACAGACGTAGTGTTGGCCGGTGGCAAATCCAATCTGTCAGATGTGGCGGCCAGAGTGGGCATTGGACAACTTAAACGCTTGGATGAATTTAATAAGAAGAGAAGAGAGTTGGTTGCAGTTTATTATGAGTTACTTTGTAAAAATAGTTTATTAAATAACAATGTTTGCTTACCCGCATATCCTAAAGAAACTGATGGAGGAATGGAAGGACACAGCTTTCATATGTTTGCTCCACTAATTTGCTTTGATAAATTAAAAATCTCAAGACAACAATTTATAAGTGATATGCAAAAGAAAGGAATAGGAGTAGGAATTCACTATCCTGCCATTCATTTGTTTGAGCTCTATAGAAAATTAGGTTATAGAGAGGGAGCGTTTGCAAATGCAGAACGAATCGGAAACACGACTGTAACTTTGCCTTTGTTTCCGGCCATGCAAAGAGCTGACGTTGAGAGAGTTTGTGAGACGATGAATGAGTTGTTTGATGGTTATAGCGGAAGGGTATAGTTTGTAAAATAAAATAAAACAAAATAAAACAAAATAAAACAAAGGCAATTTAACTTTATTTAACAACATACTGAGATTAATTAATATGAAAGAACCACATAAAGTTGGAACCCTAACGGCAGCTACTACAAGAGGAAAAGAGATCTTTTCTTTTGAATATGAAGAGACATGGCCTAAAAGTGTTTATAAGTTTCAACTTGATCCAAAACTACAATTATTTAAATTATTTAAAGGTAGGTATCATGCGCCTCCTCATTCGGAGAATTTTGGAGTATTTTTAGACTCCTCTTATGGAATTGTTCGGAGTGAACAAAATAGAATGGAAAAGGCCTTTCATTTTTAAGTCCCTTAATAAAAATTTTAGAGACCATCAACTAACTAAATTGCTAATCTTGCTGTTGTAAGGCCACCACTCCACTGCGACCACTAATCTCACCCATAGTAATTTTATTATGAGGTAATTTATTATTTGTAGTCATCAAATGGTTATAGATAGTTTTGAGAGATACTAGATTATAATTTTGCTTCTTCCAACCAATAAGTAATTTTTCAAAAATTTCTTTAAAGAGCATTCCTTCTAGTTCTGCATGAAGAGTATATACTTGTATTGTAGAAGAGGTAGAGGCAGTAGGAGAAGAAGCAAAAGAATCTTTTGCTTCTGTTAAACTTAAGATGTAATCGTGAACATTTTTTTCATCGATACCATTTACACCGATAAGTTCATCTAAAGTTGGAAGAGTAGTTGGAATCTGAGGGCAATTAATTAATTTGCCTTCGATAATTGGAAGAAATGGAGTTTTTCCTCGAGTGTCTGAGCAATAATCAAATTTCATGGAATTTTCAATTTTAATGGCATGATCATTTATTTGCCAACCAGCGGCCGCGTGTGTTTTAGACATTTCTTTAAATACTAAAGCAAATTCACCAGCTGCTAAATCCATCTCTTTTTTAGTCCAATCATAATTTTTATTAGTGACATAATCTTGCCACTTAATGTGGTTATAGGTGTGAATTCCTACTTCAAAATTATTTTGAGCGACCTCATTCATAACTTTAGAACATTTTTTAGAAATATAAGGAGATGGAAGTATTGTTCCATATAAAACTGTTTTAAGGCCATAATGTTTTAAGACCGAGGTGCGAGAGACTTTTTTAAAAAAACCAGGACGAAAAATTCTTTTTAGTGCTCGACCAGTTTGATCAGGTCCAAGACTAAAATAAAAAGTAGCAAATGCTCGGTGTTTTTTTAAGAGAGCAATTAAGGCAGGCACACCCTCCTTAGTTCCGCGATAGGTGTCTATATCTATTTTTAAACCAAGAAGTTTTTGTTGAGGTTGTTGTCCCATTATGCCCATTCATTTTTTTATGTTTTTTAATGTAGTTTTAATCTAGAAGATCACCTGCAGTTGAAAGCTGTTTACGATAGGCCTCAAAGGTCTTTTTTAAAGCATCAATCATATTTACTTCTGGTTTCCACCCAAGATCTTCACAAGTGTTTTTTATCTTCGGAACGCGATTTAAAACATCTTGATAACCTTTACCGTAGTAACTGTCAGAAGGAGTTTCAATAATTTTTACCTTCTTAGCTCCTTCTCTATATTCTGGATAAGTGGTTGCAAGTTCTAACATCATAACTGCCAATTCTCTAATAGAATAATTGTTGGCAGGATTTCCTATGTTGTATATTTTCCCTTCAGTAATTTTATTCTCATTATCGATAATCTTTAGGAGAGCAGAAACACCATCAGCAATGTAAGTAAACGCTCGTTTTTGAGTTCCACCATCAACTAATTTTATATTTTCTCCTCTAACAATGTGGCCTAAAAATTGAGTTACTACCCGAGAACTTCCTTCTTTAGCAGTGTGAATGCTATCAAGACCTTCTCCAATCCAATTGAAAGGGCGAAATAAAGTAAAATTTAAATTTTGCTCCATTCCATAGGCGAAGATCACTCGATCAAGTAATTGCTTTGAACAAGCATAGATCCAACGTTGTTTATCAATTGGTCCATAAACAAGATTGGAGGCATAGGGATCAAATTCACTGTCAGAGCACATGCCATATATTTCAGAGGTAGAAGGAAAAATAATTCGCTTATTATATTTTACACATTGGCGAACGACACTTAAGTTGGCCTCAAAATCTAACTCAAATACACTTAATGGTTTCTTCACGTAGGTTGCTGGAGTAGCGATGGCCACTAGAGGAAGAACTACATCACATTTTTTTATGTGATATTCAATCCACTCTTTATTGATCGTTATATCACCTTCAAAAAAATTGAAACGGGGATGATTTAACAAAGTGGTAACTTTGTCAGAATACATATCCATTCCATAAACTTCCCAATCAGTAGTTTCAATAATGGTTTGAGAAAGGTGATGTCCTATAAAACCATTTATTCCAAGAATTAATACTTTTTTCATTTTTAATTTATCCCGTAAATATTTTAATTAGTTAGTCAGTTAATTAATTAAACAAGAGACACAAAATCCTCTTCAAATATGTTTTTAAACATAGTTGCAGAGATATTAGTGTTATTACTATTTGTAAAACGTTTATTATCAATTTCAAAATCTAGAATTGACAACGTCTGATTGTCAACGCAATTAAGGTAAACTTTGCCACTATTATTGCAATAATAAATTGCAGGCGAATTGCAAGGTGAATTGCATTTGTGGTCTTTTTCTACTTTAGTTTTCCAGATAATTAATTTTTTCCCTCTAATAAAAGCGAATGCACCAGGGTATGGGTAGGTGACTGCTCTAACTAAATTGTGAATTTCCTTTGCACTGCTTTTATTAAAATTTATTTCACCATCTTCAGCTTTTCTTCCTCCAAAATACGCACCTTGTTTTAAATCTTGAGAAATAAAATTTGCGCTGCCATCTACTATTGCAGGTAGCGCTCTATATAGTGTGATTTCAGCTGCAACAGTTATTTTGTTAAAAACATCGAGTGAACTATCGCTTTCGAGAATAGGAATGCTTTGTTGATCAACTATTGGGCCATTATCTGGTTTTTCATTCATCACATGCAAGGTAGCGCCTGTTTGCGTTTCGCCCTTAATGATGGCCCAATTTACAGGAACTCTTCCCCTGTATTTTGGCAAAAGAGATCCGTGCATATTAAAAGCACCTTTTGTTGCTAACTTTAAAATGTCGGCCTTTAACATTTGCCTGTAGTAGAATGAAAAAATGTATTCAGGATTAATTTCTTTTATCTTATTAATAACATCGATATCATTATTAGGATCAATGGGAGAAACAACAGAAATATTATTTTCTACGGCAACTTTTGCTACACTTTCAAACCAGACATTTTCATTTGGATTATCAGTATGGGTTACTACAAGTGCCACCTCAAGTTTATTATTTGTATTTGTATTTTTATAATTTAATAGCACTTGCAAACAACGTACTCCAACGTTGTGATAAGCAAATACGATGACCTTAACTTTAGCTATTGAAGCAGTTGTTGCTGTTTCTACTACAACTTTGCTATTACTGTTACTAGATTCTAAAATTTTATCAATCAAATAACGAGGGCGCCCCTTGGCCACATGATAAATTCTTCCAATATACTCACCAAGAAGACCTATTCCAAAAAGAGATACGCCTACAAGAAAAAATAAAATTGCAAAAAGTGTAAATACTCCCTCTACCTCTGGACCTACAATAAATCTTCTTATAACTAAAAATACAAAAAAAGCACCTGAACCAACAGCAATAAGCATTCCAAGAATAGAAAAAAGCTGAAGAGGAGCAACTGAAAATGCAGTCATCAAATCAAAATTTAAGCGAACCAATTTATAAAAAGAGTATTTGGATTCTCCTTGTAAACGTTCCTCATGTTTTACTAATATCTCTGTTGGATTTTTAGCAAAAGTATAGGCAAGAGCAGGGATGAAAGTGTTTATTTCATTACACTGATTGATAGCTTCGATTATGTTTCTTTTATAAGCTCGAAGCATGCAACCTTGATCAGTGATATTGATATTGGTAATATGTTTTCGGACTTCATTCATCAAGCGAGATAATATTTTTCTCCAAAAAAAATCTTTTCGTTTTAAACGAATAGATCCAACGTAATCATGACCATCAAGCATTTTGTTTATTAAATTTTGAATCTCTTCAGGAGGATTTTGTAAATCTGCATCAAGAGTTACAATGATATTTCCTTTGCAATTTTTAAAGCCGGCCATGATTGCCATATGCTGACCGTAATTACCATTTAAAAGAATAACTCTTGTTACATCTGATCTCTTTTGAAATTGTTCATTTAATATTGAGGCAGAATTGTCTGTGCTACCATCATTTATGAAAATTATTTCATAAGGGTAAATCAATTTATCTAGTGCAGGATATAGTCGAGCAAATAATTTTGGCAGAGATGTTTCTTCGTTATAAACTGGAATGATGATTGAGATCTCTGGCGTTGTTTTTGTGGTTTTTATATTTATAATAGGATTATTTGTGTCCATGTTTTGTTCACTAGTGTATTTTTATTATTATGAAATAAAATTATCTGATTGATGTTTTTATGTAAATTTATATTTGAATATTTTTATATATTTTGTGTACTAAAAAATATTTTTTACAGGAGATTTTTCATGAGTAAATATTTTATTGAAAAAAAGATTGCCATTGTATTTTTTTTATTTGTTTTTTTTATTTTTGATAATGCCTACTCTGCATCTGCATCTGCAGATAATAAGCTAAAAGTTGCATTTATTTATGTTGGCCCAGTAGGTGATATGGGTTGGAGTTATTCACATGATCAAGGTCGTCTCGAAATGGAGAAGGCATTGAAGGGAAAAGTTGAAACCGGTTATATTGAAAGTGTACAAGAAGGCCCTGCTGCCGAGCGAGTGATTGAAGATTATGCGCGTAA
>JADGAM010000063.1 GCA_015232015.1 Oligoflexia bacterium
TTTAAATAATAGCGTTTATGATAATAATAAAAAAGTTTCTCTTAATTTTGGTTATCAAAAAGCGGTTTTTATCTCTGATCCATATCTTACTCTTGAAGATGATAGTTTTTCTCTTTACAACACCGATATGTCTTTTACTTATGGGCCAAATGAAAGGTTTGCATTTATGACATCCGTTGGAATGAGAGATAGATTATTTACTCAAAGATCTAGTTTTAACACCATAAAATTAATTCGTTCTCATATCCTTTTTGCAGATGTTAATCTTTTTTTTACTCCCCTTAAATACCAATACTGGTCCACTACCTTACAGCTAGGATCAAGTTATCATTTTAGAAACAAGATTTCTGAAAATGAAACCTACAAAGCAGGGATTGGAGTGCTAGCAGGAGCTGATTTAATAATAAAGTTAAACCCCTCTATAGAAGTGCATGGAAATACTGTAATGGAAAAGATTGCTCAAAAATCAGATTTAACAGATCAGCAAGAACAAATATATAAAACCTCAGTTGGTTTTAACATCTCATTTTAGATTAGATTAGATTAGATTAGATTAGATTAGATAAACAAGCTAAGGAGAATTAGGGCATAATGTTTAGAATATATTTTCATCAAGAAATGATAAAAAAACTATTTTTCCAATTTTTTTTAATCATTTTAAATATAAATATTTTATCATCATGCCTTCCAAGTAATTATGGCAAAGTAGAGAACACTTTTACCAGTGGATGGAAACCTGTTTCCAGTATTGTGGCGGGGATGTCTTCGAGCGAATCTATAGTAACAAGCTTAAAAGATATTCCAGTCATAATTACATTTCCTTCAGAAGTTCAAAATATTTCAATAGATTCCTTTGATATAACAAATGGACAAATTTTAAGAATTACCGAGGGAGCAAATGGTACCAGTGCAAGAAATTTGACTTCAAAAAAAAATTCCACCAAAGCTGTTAATGTTAGCAAGGTTAGCAAGGTTAGCAAGGTTAGCAATGCTAGCAAGGTTTATACTTTATGGATTAGACCTATTAATGAAGGGGAGATTATTATAAAGTTAAAATCTCAAACGATTTTTGATTATGTTAACAAAACAAATATAGAAACAAGTTATTCGATCGTTTATATCACATCAGATTCTATCCTTAAAAATTCTACATTGACCGTTTCCCCCGCCAGCATTGGTGTCAATCAAACATCTACTATTACTTTAACTATAAAAGTTTTAGATAACAATATTAGTGGAGAAACTGTCACCTTTAGTCGCAGCACGGGTGTAGGTGAAAGCGTAGGAACGATTTCCGCCACCACCAATGTTGGAAATGGAGTTTATAGCGCCACCTATACAGCTACCGCCAAAGGAACGGCCAATACAATTTATGCAACAATCTCTAATGGAGAAACTGTTACAGATACTAAAACCATAACAGTTATAAACTCAGATCCTGCTATCGCCTCTAGCAACTACTTATTTCCAATCGATGGTAATTACCCTCCACTTGTGCAAGGAACTCCTGTTACTTTAGCAACTACCTCGGATAATGATAGTGTTGATTCCGCTGTATTCACTGCTTGTACCTATCAAACGGTTGGTCTTTCTAGCTCTGATCCCAGCTACGCTGCCCCTTCTTCAAGTTGCAATCCAGCTCCTACGCTTGGGACATCATCATTGAGCTGGACACCTTTATACACTCATAAAGGAACCTTCCAATTCAATTTAACCGCCAGTGACGGAAATTCCACCGTTAACAAAACAGTATATGCCTCTGTAAGACCTAATTATACAACTGACAAATTACTCTCAATTATAGATGCTACTTTTGCATCCTATGAAGTAGCAACCCTTGCAACAGTCGCCAGTGTTCCCTATGCTAGCGGTGACTCTTCTCACGGTTGGTATAATTTATTAAGCACTGGAAGTAATGCTGCTTTCGATGGTAGCTTCAGTAACAACCATTGGACAGGGACAGGGGCAGTAGGGACACCGTATGCTCTTACCTTTGATAAAACCAGTGCTCACGACCAATTGGATTTAGGAAATAGTTTAAGTGGAAAAAGCAAATTTGCAGCATCCGCCTGGATTAAACCTGCTTTGGCCGGTACTCCTAGTATGGTTATAGTTGGTAATGGAGGAGGAACTTCTCAGTCTGGATTTGCCATTAGGCAATCGACTTATCCTCCTGGCCGCGCCGAACTTGTGGTAGGAAAAAAATATTATAGCTATCAAAATCTCATTCTTGCACATAAACCAGCAGGTTATTGGCGATTAAACGAGGCCGCTGGTGTAGTCGCCAATGATCTTACCTCCTATCAAAACCATGGAACCCACACTGCTGGAGTTACCCTAAATCAAGCTGGGATTCCAGCAGATGCTAGCAGTAAGTCTGCTCTCTACACAGGAGCATTAAGTGGACAAACAGATCTAACTAGCACTATTCAATTTGATAGTGGCAACTTCTCACTTGAAGGTTGGTTTAAAACCAGTGCAGATACTACCGGGGTTTATCAACAAATCTGGAATAGTGGTTACAATGGAGTATTAACAGATGACCTTGAAATACGTTTTTTAGATAATAAGATCAATGCCTATATTCGAGATGATGTAAATGCCAGTGTTTCACTTTCTAGCACAGGAACCGTCAATGATGGAATCTGGCACTACTGGGCACTTACTCGAAATGGAAATGTTTTTTCCCTCTATATTGATAACCTTGCTCCCGTTACATCAACAACAGTACTAGCAGATGTTGATGCTGCAGGTGTTGTACCCAGAATAGGAAATGGATTAGATGGTATTGGTGATAGTTACGCTACTTCTCAGTTTGCCGATTTTGCAATTTATACATATGCTTTGAGTGCAACTCAAATTAGTCAACACTATCAGACGGGGAATGCTGGCAACTATGTTTCTTATCCAGGAAATGCTATCTTGGCCGATCAACCAGCAGGTTATTGGAGGCTTAACGAAAATTTCGGTGCCATTACTTACGATTACTCTGAAAACAATAACCATGCTACTTACACCGGGACTTACACTTTAAATCAAAGCGGCCCATTCGTTAATTCTGGTGATCAAAGTAATGCTGTAAAACTTGATGGCAGTACTGCTTATGTGAATATCCCTAATTCTAATAAATACTACTTTAGAAAATATACACTTGAGGCATGGATTAATATCTCTTCTGTTTCTCCCATTAATCTGACTCCAATCGTTTCCCAGTGGGGTTTGGGTGGTGCTGGAGAATCATCCTGGGGCATGTGGGTTGGCATTGATAGGAAAATTAACATCTCAGCATACGACGGGGCCAATTCCTCCTATATGGCAGGCACACAAGCGGTGGCCTTAAATACTTGGCATCATGTAGTAGGTGTTTATATAGGAGGAACTGCTGGTACAAATGCCTTTATTTATATTGATGGAAGTTTGGATAAATCTGGAACTTTGAACAAGTCTCCTCAGGATTCGACTAATTATTTTGTTGGTATTGGCAGAACTACCGCAAATTATAGTGCTGATCAATATCTTAATGGTACTGTTGCTGACGTTGCACTCTATAACTATCCTCTCTCCCCAACTCAAATTACTAATCATTACAATAGCGGAAATGGAGCTGGCTGGTGGACATGCCAAAGTAAAAGTATCATTGATAATTATTGGTATAATCTCTCTTCTATTTTTGATGGTACCAATGCTAAATTATTTGTGAATGGCCAGCAGGAGTGCTCAGTGCAACCTACAACCGTGGGAGCAAGCGCTTACTCGAGTACTGCAAATACCTATGTTGGAGCTGACCCCTCTCTATCTGCAAGCTCACTTTGGTCAGGCAATATTGGAGATATAAAATTGTTTGGTACAAGTGATGGTTCGGCCTCCGCTTCCTCTACTACAATACAAAATGATTACTATATTAGTACCAATCGATTTCAAAATATTGTAACCAGCAACTTGGTTCTTCACTACGATGCTTCCACTGCTAAAAATGGTGTCGCTCCTCCTACTAATGGCTGCGCAGACACTTTGTGGACAGATCTATCAAGTAGTAATTTAAATGGCACTCTAACAAACTTTATTGGTGCTTGTGGAGCAGGCAGTGGTTGGGTTGGTGATGGTAGTAGTAGCAATCCATATGTTCTGAAGTTTGATGGGACTAATGATTATGTAAATCTTGGAACGATAACAACTACAACCGATTTTTCGACCGCCAATGGGATTACTATGGAGGTATGGGCCTATCCTACATCATCTGGATTGTGGACCCGATTTTTCGATCTATCCAATGGGACATCTTCTGATAATATTGTCTTTGGTCGTGAGACCACTACAGATAAATTAGGATTCGCAGTATTTAGAGGTGCGGCCTTTCCTGGTGATAATTTTTCTAATGCTGGAGTTATTGTTAATAGTACTTGGCAACACTTTGTAGTTACCGCTAATCCTCTTAATGCCACTCAATCGACTGTCACTTTCTATAAAAATGGTACTTCCGTTGGTAGTAGTGTTAGTAATAGACCGATGAACGTTACCCGTATTCAAAATTACATCGGAAAAAGTGCATGGGGGGGAGATGCATACTATCAAGGTTCAATAGCTGTAGCACGCATATATACAAGAGTTCTTTCTCAGAGTGAGATTCGCCAAAATTGTTATGTTCAACAATCTCGTTTTGCCATTAATACCTGTGCATATCCATAGGAGAAACTTTAGTGAATAGGCGAATCCTTGACGATCTTTAACTAGGAAGGATCTTTTACTTCTTCGATTTCTTTGATTTCTTCGATTTCTTTGATTTCTTCGATTTCTTTGACTTTGAAACACTTTGGACATTGTAGATGTTTGCCTTTGCGCTTACTCTCTTTTTGCCCCATTACAGGATATCCACAATGAGGACACTCAACTTCTATAGGTTTATTCCACATGGCCATCTTACAATTAGGATAATTGGAACACCCATAAAAGAATTTTCCATATCTACTTTTCTTCTCAGCAAATTGTCCTATTTTACATTCTGGACAATAGATATTTAAAGTATATGGAAGTGCAGTTTTGCATACTGGATAATCTTCACAAGCAAAGAATTGTCCGTAGCGCCCCTTTTTCAAAATCATGCGTTTACCGCAAGTAGGGCATGCCTTATCAACATATTTCTTAGGAATAATTTCAATTGTTCCATCTAAGTGTCTTTGAAAATCTTCAGTGGAAGTACAAACAGGATAATTTGAACACGCCAAAAACTGTCCATTCCTTCCCCACTTCACCATGTATTCACCTTCAGCACACTTGTTACATTTTATGTGAGTAGGAATCTCAGTCTTCTTTAAATTCTTCATCTCCTCTTTGGCGGTCTTCAAAGTTTCTTCAAACGGCCCCCAAAAATCTTTTAAAACCTTGGTCCACTTTACATCACCATCTTCTATCTCATCTAATAGTGCTTCAATCTTGGCAGTAAATTCCACGTCCATGATATTGGGAAAACTCTCTATAAGCATCTTACAAACAATTTTACCAAGCTCCGTAGGAGTGTAACGATTCTCAATTTTTTCAATGTATCCACGATCTACTATATTTGAAATGATAGTTGCATATGTAGAAGGCCTACCAATTCCCTTCTCCTCTAAATCTTTGATAATTGAAGCATCCGTGTATCTTGGAGGAGGACTAGTCCAATGTTCTTTTGATTCAACAGGTTTTACAGGCAGCAACTTCTCTTTTAAATCTAACTCTGGAAGTACACTCTTATCATTTTCTAATTCTAGTAAATCTACCGTCTCATTATTTTCACTACCTTCAGTATTTTCATTTGCATCTGCCTCTTTCCTTAAAATCCTCTCTAGTTTACTCTCAAGGTAAAGAGTACGAAATCCAGCAAAACGAATAATCGAACCTACTGATTTAAAAATATGATTTGCTACTTCAAAAGAAGCTGTAGTCTGATCAATAATTGCTTGTGCCATTTGTGATGAAACAAACTTATTCCAAATCATTTCATATAATTTAAAATCATCTGCTTCTAAATCACCTCTAACTTTTTCTGGCGGTAATTCTAAGTTAGCAGGTCTGATTGCTTCATGGGCATCTTGAATCTTTGCAGTTCCTTTCTTCTTATAAATAACTGCCTCTGCCGCCAAATAATCGTGACCATATTTATCTTTGATAAATTTTCTTACTTCATCAATGGCAGAAGGATCAGTTCTCACTGAATCTGTACGCATGTAGGTAATTAAACCTGTAGGCCCCATCTCTAGTGCTTTAAGATCAATACCTTCGTACAATCTTTGCGCTACCATCATCGTCTTCTTTGCAGAAAAACCAAGTTTATTGGCGGCCTCTTGTTGTAATTTAGATGTTGTAAATGGTGGAGTGGGATTTTGTTTTCTCTCTCTCTTTTTTAAATCACATATTACAAAGTTTTTCCCTTTAACATCTGAAAGAATTTTTTTAACATCTTTCTCGTCAGTCAATTCAATTTTCTTGTTTAAAACTTCACCGTAATATGTACTTCTAAAATTTTTTTGATCCTTTGATAATTCGGCCGCTATAGAATACCACTTTTCAGGCACAAACTTAGCAATCTCTTCATCTCTTTCAACAATAAGTCTAACCGCTACTGACTGAACTCTACCCGCCGAAAGTCCTCTTTGAATCTTCTCCCACAAAATAGGAGAGATCTTATAACCGACTAGCCGATCAAGAATACGTCTGGCCCTTTGTGAATCATATTTTAATTGATTTAACTTTGTAGGGTGAGCTATTGCTTCTAGTACTGAACTCTTTGTAATGGAATTGAAAAGCACTCTATGAACATCTTTTTCCTTTCCAACCTCTTCTGCAATCTCCGCAATATGAAAAGCTATTGCCTCTCCTTCTCGATCGGGGTCGGGCGCTAAATATATTTGCCCAGCACTTGCGATATGTTTTTTTAACTTTTCAACAACACTTTTTTTATTAGCTATGACATCAATGTCTGCTTTAAAATTTTTATCAACATTAACGCCTAATTTTGATTTTGGAAGATCCTTAATATGACCATTCGAGGCAATTACTTCATGCCCTCTTCCTAAATATTTTTTTATAGTCTTTGCTTTAGTTGGAGATTCTACAATTACTAAATGATTCTTTTTTTCTTTACTGTCTAAAGTACTTTTTTCTTTTGCGCTCGCAACTTTTTTTATCTTCGCGTTACCTTTTTCGCTTTTTATACTTTTATCAGTTTTTTTTATATTCTTATTTTTATCCTTATTGCTATTACTCTTACTTTGGGTCTTCGCTTTAGTCTTAGTTTTAGTTTGAGTTTTAGTTTTGGTCTTGACCTTAATCTCATTTTTGCTCTTATTCACGCTCACGCTCTTGCTCTCGCTTTTCTTTTTCCCTTTCGCTTGCGATTTTTTTGCTTCCGCTTTAGGGATAACTCTCTTTGCCACTATGACTATCCTCCTCTTCTATTGATCGTCATCATTACTACTATTGCTACTGCTATTGCTACTGCTCTTTTTATTTTCGGTCTCGGCCTCAGCTTTAGTATTCAATAACTCATCTACTTCTTCAAGATCAAAATTTGTTAGACCATATGGATTTTCTTTTGAATTAAGATTCTCATCCATATATTTCCGTCCGGCCTTCTTTTCAATCTCATTAAGTGATTCGAAAATATCTTTTTGCTTTGTTTTTGTTTTCTTTTCAATATCATTCATATCTTGATCTTGCAAAAATTTATCTTCGTCAACTTTTACAGCGTTAAGTTGTGCCTCAGCACTTTCAATATCTTTTTCCAAGCGTTCAAGCTCTTGCAAATCTTTTTCACCCTTTTGAACAAAAGACTTTTCTCTCTCTTGCCTCTCCAATTCCTCTAATTCATCCTCTGTTAGTTCAATTTTATCTGCCTTTTCTAAAAGTTTTTTGTCAACATCTTCCAAATTTAATTCCACATCTAACTCTTCAAGTCCTCTATTTTCAATTTTTTTCAAATCTTCTTTAGCGTTACGTTTTTTTACTCTAGAAGCTAGAGCAGCATTGGCCTTGGTTTTTGTAATTGCTAAAGAACCCATATCTATGGTGTCAGCACTAAAAGTGACTAATGCTGTAGCATAATTGTCGGTTAAGGTGATTACCGTTAGCTCTCCTATTTTATAAGTAGGATCTTTCGTAATTTTTTTACCTGTTAATCTATCTTCAAATTCAAAAATTTCAAAAATATTTCCTACTTCTACTCCATCTGCTCGTCCACGATCCAAATAAATAATGTCTCCATAAGAGTAAGTGGTATTAATTTCCGAAAACCCACCTACCACTAATGCTTCAATAGTACGAATATTAAATGTTTTTATAATCTTTTTTATTCTTGGAGTATGTGTAGTAATGCGAGACCCTCTTTGTATCAAACCATTTGCATCTAAAATAGTAGCTTCCCAAAGATCTGAAACTTTTCTTATTAATTGTAACTCCCCGATTATTGAATATTTATAGCCTACTCTATCAGATTTTTTATAACTTACCTTTCCCATTGGAGCATAAATAGAAAATTTATCTCCGGAAGAAACCTTCACCGATGGATTAAAACGTATGTAAGTAATGTCTTTACTAGAAATAAAATTTGCAGTTGTTTTTGATGAATCAATAACACCAAGATCATTTACTAAATTAGAGGTAACAAATGTTATAGTGGAAAATCCTTCTTTAAAATTAAAAGAAATTTTTGAATCTTTACTAAAACCAGACTCATCATAATTTTCTTTTAATCCCTCTATTACCACATTTGGCACTGGTGGTTCGTATTTATCATACTCTCTGGTTAAATGCACGCTACTGGCCTTTTTTATATCTGTATAAGTTTTATCTGTAGCATATTGAAAATATACTCCCTTGCCTCTTAATTCCTTTCTCTCTTTTATCCAAGCAGGCTCTGACTCATCTCCGAAATTATTAAAATCGGAGTTAAGAGCATCTAGATTTGCTGCTGACTTGTCATTAAGTGACTTATCCCCACCACTGCCTATTCCATCACCCTCATCTGGAGCTGCTGTGGTCGTGCCACCACTATCTTCTCCCTCTGAAAATGATCCTACTTTCACCTTGGGCATAATTGTTGAATCCCCGGTATCAAAAACTAACGCCATATCTGCTTTAATCTCATGGGGATTTGTTATGTATGCATTTAATGACCAAATTTTTCCATAATAAAAACCACTACCAAAAAGTTTTTTAGAGATATCCCATAAACTATCTCCCTCTGCCACCACATACTTATCAGTCTTGGCCTTCTCTGCAATTTCACTCCACTCTTTTTCAGGGATCTTATTTTCAAATCTTTTGGCCACTCCTAATAGCTCTTTTTCTTCTTTACCAACATTAATCGAAAACTCTTCTTCTTGCAGATTATTCACTCGTGCAACCTCTTCCTTTTCATCACTTTTTGCGCTCACCGCTGAATGGGAATCGGAATCGGAATCGGAATTTGAATCTGATTTTGATTTTGATTTTGATTTCTCTTTCTTTTTTTCAATCTTATTTTTTTTACTAACAACTTTTTTTTCTAAAACATCTTCATCTAGGTATTCCAAATTAACACCTAAATCATTTTTTAAACTAGATAGATCATCTTTAGTTTCAAGTGACGACATATCCACATCTTCTAAATTAGAGTCATCTTTAAATGATGCATTTTCCTTTTTTGTTAAGTTCTGAGTTGAATTTTTTGTTGAATTTTTAGTGGTTTTTACCTCTGATTTTTCTTCTTTTTTGATTTCTTTATCATCGCTATTATCGCTATCATCGCTCTTAATATCCTCTGGGGAATCGGTCTTGATATCGGTGTTGGTATCGGCGGTGTTAGCATCGGTGTTGGTATCAACATTATTATTTGTTTTTGTATCATTTGCAGAGGTAAGATCAACTTCTTCAGATGCGGAATCAGTAGCGGTGACGGTAGCGGTTGCCTCATCTACATCTTCAGCTTTAACAGTACAAACACAGCAAAAATAATAAAAATCAATTATAAAAATTGATAAAATTAATAAATTTAATAAAATGATATTATATCTATGTCTATCTTTTATAATCATTTTAGCAACTTCCTATTGCTTTAATCAAAAATCTTTCTTAAAGAAGCATATTTTTCATATTTATCTTTTAAAGATAATTTTTTTGCACACAAAGCAACTCTATCTAACGCTCGTAAAGTCATCGATGAGAATGCATATTTATTAGCTATATCCTCATACACTTGCATGGCCAAATCATACTCTTTTTGTAACAACAAAATCTCACCCACATAAAATTTAGCTCTTACTTTAATTTGTTTAAACTTAGAGTTCTCTATTGTTTGTAACGATTTCATTGCATTACTGTATCTTTTGTTTGCCAACATCTCTAATGCTTTTGTTAACTCTGCTATTTCATTTTCTAATTGAGTATCATCACTAAGATGATTTTTGGGAGATGTTGATGTTGATGTCGATGTCGTTGCCATGGCGGCAGTTGCCTCCACTCCCTCTATCAAACTATCTGTTTCATTATTCTTCTCAGATATCGAATTATCTTCCTTAGACAAAGACATGCTTTCAGAGCTGCTGTTATCTTTATCTTCTTCTAACATTACTCCTTTTTCTCTAGCGTTTCTTAAAAGTCTTTGATGTTTTACCAGCAATTCATCATATTGTGCTTTAGAAACTACCTCCGTACTACTACTACTTAAAGAGCTCCCTGCTAAAGATGACATATTTCCTGAAGAATTAGGATTAGTTGGTTGATTAACTTCCGGAGGCCTTCTCTGCATAAAAGAACATGAACTAAAGCATGTACTAAAAAGAGTAATAAAAATTACAAGTAAAAAAAATCTATTCATGCATGAGTACCTTTTAAAAATAACAAACTAAATCACTTTAATTTGTTGTCTATCTATTAACTTAATTTAAATCAACTTAACCTAATTTAATATAATCTAAACTGCAAAAAACTGACTTTCCCATAGTTATATTTTATGTGATGGTTAAATGAAGTCAATCGTAATAAAAGTTGACCACGTTAATTATCGTCTGGGCCATTATTTAAAACAATTTTAATGGGGACAAGGTAAATGAGTTATTTATATTTTGTACTTAATATCTTGCTAAGTTTGCTAAGTTCCCATTCCTAACATCAGCTGAATCCATAAGAAAGCAAATTAGTAAAGTTTGGCATGAGCTTTATTTATTGAATAACAATCTATGTAGAAATAGTTCGCAATAAACTAATTAAAAAATACATAATCCAGCTTTTTTCTAACAAATACCTAACAAGTACCTAACAAGCACTATAGCATATTTAGATGTTGACTAGTTTGAAAAAAATCTAATAGTCAAAGTCTAAATAAAGAATAAATATCAAAGGCCTAAATCATTGGCCTAAATCATTATATATATTAGATAAAAATTATTCATTAATAACACGGGGGCAGTTATGAAAATTAGATTTCCATTTTCTTTTTTATCAATCTTATTTAGCACCTTCTTACTAATAAATAATTCTCAGCTCTATGCTGATGATGCAAATTCTTCAACTAATTCTTCAAATTTTACCAATGAAATAATATATAATAATTCTCTAAATCCAGTACCTCAAAATCCTGATTCAATTAAAGCACAATTAAGTAGATACGGGGGACAAAGTAAATTTCTTAATCAGATAAGTTCTTCTCCTAACAGAATAAATGGTAGGTATGCGGATGCCATTGCACTGAGGACCAGTGCCTCTGTACAAAGGGAGATACAGGAGTCGGATGTATATAAAGTTGGAAAGAAAGATTCAAAACTCTTATATCTTCTAAATAATTATCGCGGTCTACAAGTAATAAGTTTTAAATCAGGAATAAATAGGCCAGAGCTCTTAGGACGAAGTGAGGCCAGTGGTAGCTGGTCCAATAATATGTATTATCACCAAGCAAGCGATAGAATCATCTCTCTAGAAGAAGTGAGAAGAGATAATAGTGTCAGTGGTTATAGTAGCTATGACTATGATTACTTAATTACCGATCGTCCAAAAGTGTCCAGCAGATTATTAATTTATAATATCTCCAACCCACAAGCTCCTAAACTGGCCCAAGAGGTCTCCATTGAGGGAAGAATTGTAGATTCAAGGATGGTGGGTGATATATTATATGTGGCCACTCAAAATAATTCTTATCATGGTAATGGTAATGAGATTCGTAGTGAAGGAAGAGTTTTATCCTTTACGCTTAAAAGAAATCAAGTTGAATCAATTGATAGTTTGCTGCTTAAAACTCCTCTGGCCCATGGTGAGTTGATGAATATTGTGGAAACTGTCGAGCAGGGGAACTACCACTACTATCTCTTAGCGGTACTTAATAAAGCAGGACAAAACTGGAATAATATGAGTCATTCGCTAGCGGTTATTGATATTTCCGATGCCGAAGGAAAGATTAAACCCTTAATGCAAGTAGATCTCAAAGGTACTTTGAGAGAGCGAAGTCAATCATTTATTAAAGATAAATATTTAATTACAGTTAGTAATTATCGAACATCTGCTGATAATAGATTAAGAATCTCAGTCGAAAGCTTTAAACTACCAGAGGAAACAAGTTCAGTAACTATCTATGATAAAGTGGTAGTTGATTATCGCTTACATCTATTAGATCAAGCATTAAAGGAAAAAAGAGCGGCATTAAGTTCGGAAGGAAGAGGTGACAGAGATATTGAGGCCTTAATTAGCAAATATCAAAAAGAACTTATTAGTGGAAAAAGCTTATATAAAGATCAAAATTTAAAACTTATTGATGCCTATTTTTATCCTGAGAATGAAAAAATCTTACAAAAAGTAATTCATGATTATGAGATTAACGTCGGTAGTACCAATGAACTAAACGCCTCAATTCAAGACGTTCGTTTTAATGAAGATTTACTTTATGTTTTTTGGGTTCCCCAAAATATGATAGATCCGTTAGATGTTTTCGATATTAGTAAAATTAAAGAGTCTATAGATTATAAAGGAAGACTGTTATTTGATGGCTGGATTCAAAGAGCGATTCCTATACGCTACAAAGATAATAATTATATTGTGGGACTAGGGTATATTATTCCGACAGTAAATAATGAAAGAAATCGTAGTTATCCACAAGCAGCGCTATTTAAAATAACTGAGAATCTCAATGGTTTAATTAATAAAGAGTTAGTCTCACAAATTACTTTTTCTGCTGAACAAAATATATGGGCCAATTTTAATTCTCCTGATAAGATGATGGACATTCATTTTGATGCAGAAAATGGCCAAGGCACTATTCTCTTTCAGGCCTTCACTTGGAGCAACCAAAGCTATAGTTCAGGAGGGAAATTAATTGGATTTGATCTTGCTAAAGATAGCGCTGATAATGCTAGAGAGAGAAATAATATTTTTACCGAAGGAGGATTTCTAAAGGCGCAAAGTGGATGGCTTAAACGAGTGTTTCAAAATTCAGAGATTAATAAAATTAATACTTTTACTAACCAAGCATTGGCCACTTTTGATCTTAGTCTTAAAGAGAGAATAGTTGGTGATCATGATAAAATATTTAAAACTTTAAGTATCTTAGAGCTAGCAAGAAATATCAGGGGATATGAAGTAATTTCCAGTCCTGCTACTGCTGCTACTGCTAGCAATCAGTTAGAGGGAGTACAAATTATTTCTCCTTACGGATACCTATATGATGATGAAGACACTAAATATACCGAATTAAGATTTGTAGATAGCAAAAAAGCAGATAGTGAACTTTCTATGGCCTATAATACGCTTAGAATAAAAGGAAATTATCTAGAGTCCTTAAAAATTTCTCCCGATAAGCTTTTAGTTTTAACTCGGGAATATTTTAAAAAAGAACAGAAATATCTGGCACAAAATTATCTTACTTTAGTAAAAATTGAAAATGATAATAAGTTTGTTTTTAAGCTTAAAGAAATTCCTCTAGATCCAGAAAGAGCATTTAATACTGCTTATTACAGTGAGTATGGAGGCCATGGATATTATGGTTTTTATAACGACCATTATAATTATTTTAGTTCTGATAATAGGCCTAATAACCAACTGTTAAAAACTTTTAATAAATATCAATTAATAATTTTAGGTGGAGATTTTTTTCTTCTAGATATTAATGGTATGGAAATGAAAATTGATAAGATTGACTTATCTTCTTGTGCTTATTTAAAAGAGAACAAAAATAATATGCATGGTCTATCTTTTACTTTAATAAATCAGAAACCATACCTGAGATTTTACCAACAAGTGAAAGATCCGCAAAATGAATATAAATTCTATCAAAGATTTCTTATTCTTCCGCTTTTAGTAAACGATAATGGAGAATGGAATTGTAAAGATGCGATTAATATTCCTGGTTTGCCTTTATATTTTAAAGATAATTTATTAATAACTAAAGATATCAATCTGATTGATAGATTTACAGAAGATGATACAGAAGATGATTTAGCAGTCAGGATTAATTCAGTATTTCCTATTCGTTCGATGCTTAAATTTGATCTTATTGCTTTAAAAATAGAAGAAGAGAATTTGGCGACCACTAGTGATACCAAGGTTAGTCTTCAAGATTTGTATGAAGGTGATAAAATTATTGGGAATGGAATTTTCTTTTTGAACGCCAGTAAGATGATTTTTTTGCAATCAGATCAAGCAAATCCGCCAACAGCAACAAGGTTTTTACCTCCTATTTATCACAATAGAGATAGAGAATCATCTTTAGTCTATCTAGATGTTGATAGCAATTTTAGATTTACTAAAGAGAATTACTTTATTGGTTCAAATTTTGGCAATCGAGCGGAAATAGCAAGAATTTTTTCTCTTTCTATTCCTAATGAGAAAAATGAATATTATCTATTTTTTCAATCTCAAAGAGAAGTGCGAGTAGGGAAGATAAACGATCAACATAAAAAAGTACGACTATTATCTTTAGTGGAATTAGATCCTCAGTATAACGAGAAAGAAAAAAGAGACTTCATTATCACCCATAACTTTTTTAATTATTGGAATCATCGTGAAAATTGGAGCAAAATTCATTTTACTGCTGCTAATAAAAGTATAGAGATTGCTGAAGACTTTCATGGAATAAAGCAATTTTCTATTAAAGAATAATGAAATTTAGAAACCATCAAGTAAACTTTAAATAAACTTTAAAACCTTCATTACAAGACAAGTGAGTAAATTATGAAACCAACAAAATCTTTTGATTTATCTCTACAACTGTTTTTACAACTGTTTTTACAACTGTTTTTACAATTATTTTTTTTAATTCTATTCCTATTGCTGACCTCGCTCTATGCTTATCCTTATGATAAGGATTCTGTGGTAATTGCTGGAAAATACAGCTTCGGTCAGTATAATTTTCTTCTTACTCCTTATCGTGATCGCGCACCTAAGATGGTTAAATTTGCTAGAAGCAATCCTTTATATAATATATTTACTTCGACTTATCCTCCATCCTTCGATCTAAAGGCCGATCAAACTCCAGTTAAGAATCAAAACGATCGCGGCAGTTGTGCTTATTTTTCTGCTACCGCCTTGGTTGAGAGTGCAATAAAGAAAGCGCAAGGTGATGAAGTAAATATCTCAGAGGAATATCTGATCTATACTACTAAGGCGGATTTTGCATTATCTCCTCACGGCGATGAATCGAGTGAACTAGATAATATTAATGTATTCGTGTCTAGAGGTTTTCTTTTAGAGAAAGATTGGCCTTATAATCCTTCTTGGTTTTCTAAGGGCATGCCTTGTGGAAAATATAAATCTACCGATACCTCTGCCCCTACTATATGTTTCACTCATCTGCCACCTTCCTCATCAATACTAGAAAAAAGATTATCGCTTGAAGGACTTACCGCTGAGATTATTTCTGATGATAGTATGGCGATTGTAAATGCGATTGCTAATCGTAATCTGCCAGTAATTGTGGGATTACCGATAAATCAGAATGGATGGAATGCCACAACTGGAGAGGTGACTCATAATGAGCAGCTAAGAAAGGATTGCAAAGAGCATCCTGACATTTGTGGTCTTCATTCGGTAGTAGTGGTAGGTTATGATCTAAATCAACAAAAATTTTTATTTAAGAATAGCTGGGGTAAAGCTTGGGGTAACAAAGGATATGGGACTATGCCGTTCGAATATGTAGACAAATACTCAATTGATAGTCCATTAGTTGCCTATTTACAAAATAGAATAGAATTGCCTTATGGTTTTGATATTATCGATTCTATGGAGATTAGGGATATAAATGTGCAGGCCAAAGATAGTCCTTCGGATATAGCAATTCCTTTAGAGAATAAAAATATTAAAGTAAGTTTACAGGCCAATTTAAATAAAGTTACCAATCATACTTTTTATGTAAGTACTTTCGTTGCTTATAAAAAAGATAATGTAGCAAGCGATGAGGCAATAAACGATGATAACTCTGTATTATTGGAAGTTCCGCTCGGAAGTCTAAGAGATGAATTTGGCACTAACTTGCGAGGAGTCTATTATCGTATTTTTGATGATCAAGAGGTTAGTACTTCAATAGGAACTAGCGAGGATAGTTTACCTGCGGTTAATGAAATTCCATATCGAGCAATGGATTGGTCTAAAATTAAAGACCGAGATATCTATCTAAGAGTCTCTGCTTACGATCACACTGATCTAGATGGTTGGAAAAAACTCTATCGGCAATATATCTTATGGAAAGTTAAGGACCGTTAAATAACAACTTGGCAACTTGGTCACTTGGCCATTCTTTAAATAATTTTAATTTAAGAATGAGAAATAAATTGTTTATAATTTTAGTAATATCAAATAAATCAACCAACCTTAGCTCGCACAAAAAATAAACAAAAAACAAATTAATTAATTTAATTAGCATTTGAACCGACAAGTTCTTAAGTAACTTTTAAATTTAATTTTTAACAAAGAATTAATTATGAAAAACAACCCACACCAACTTAAAAGACAACTTCCGCTTACTAAAGCTAGAGCTATAGCTATACCTTTACCACTTAAAATAAAAATGCCAACGACCCGATTAAGTATACTTCTCACATCATTTCTAATGCTATTACTATCTTTATGGGTGATTAATATTTTAAGTAGTAGTATTGCTAAGGCCAGTGATGATGCTGGATGTACTGAAATAAGTAATATAGTAAGCTTGGGTACTAATATCCACACTAGATTAAAAGATGCATACTGTAAAAAACAACCTAAATGTAACGACCAGGATGATCCTAAAATAGTCGCGGAGACTAAAGCAGCTGAGATAGAATGGGAAAAGACTGCAAAAGAAAGTTATAAACAATTAAATCTAGCTGTCGATGCTTGCTATAAATCACTACCAAAACATAATGCCACCTTGATGAACTTGACAAATGTTTCTTTTTTAGCAACTAAATGTAGTACCTTTTATTCCGACTCATTTTTGGCCAATCAAGAGACCAAAGATTTTGCAAATATCATAGCCGCCCAAAGTTTGGCCAAATCAATCAGCAATGGGATAACTGCTGGTATGGCCGCTCATCAGGCAAACACTGTTGGTGGCCTAATACAGGAACCAACCCCAACAGTTATAAGTGAAACACCTACTAACACTGAGGATGCATTAGTAACCAATTGTCAATTAAATCCATCCTTACCTGGTTGTCAGCAAGGAATATATGGTGACAATAAGTCTGGTGGTTTTTATGGAGATGGAATCGATATATCTGGAGCTGCAGGAGGCACTTACATAGGTGCCGCAGGATCAGCTGATAGTGATGGAAGCATTGGAAGTGGAGCTATTGCGGGCAAAGGTGGATCAGCTAATTCAAGCAAAATAGGTACAGTTGGAGGAAGTAGTGTTGGTCCCTATGGCAATGTAGGTGGAGGTGATTTTGAAACAAGAGTAGATGCTGCCGCTGTTAAATCAGGGGGAAGTGGGCCAAGTGGCAGTGGAAGTGGTAGTGCTCCGGGTGGTAGTGCTAGTTTAGGAAGTGCAGGCAATAATGCTGCCGACGCTGCTGCTAATAATAAGGCAGGTGGTAGTGGAGTAACTTCAGGTGCTATTGCATTTAAAAATGGTGGAGTTAATTTTGCTCCAGGAAGTGGTGGCGGTGGTGGCAGGGGCAAAGATGGCAATGGATCTGAAAATCCATTTGAAAAATACTTTGGAAAAAAAGATGGAGCTGGTAATGAAGATAAAACTCTAAACTTTAGAGATCTAGCTTCACAAGGAAAAATTGGCGATCAAGGTACAAGTATATTTAAACGCCTTCAAGACCGTTATCAATCTGTATATTCTCAAAAAAGACTTATTATGTACGATACTGTTGATAAAAAATAATTTTTCTTGCTTCATAAAGTTCACAAAAAAACTACAAAATAGGTGAAATCTTTTTTGCAATTGCTACTTTCAATTTGTGAGTAAATGCCTTCCAGGTGTGACCCCTGGGTTTACGATATTGTAAGGCCTCATCATATGAAACCTTCTTCGCAAATTTTAAATCAACATCATAGAATTGTTTGGTCATTTCCATAGCTAGACCTTTACTTTTTATAGCAATAATTGATTCACTTTGTATTTCACGACTCATTTGATCCAAATTATATGAACCAATTATTCCTGCCTGTCTATCTGCTATAATAAATTTAGCATGAATCATTCCTTGAGTTTGTTTTGCATTGGAAACTCTTTTGTCAGTCCCATCCCATTCATAAATTTCAATTTCGCTGTCACCACCTACATTTTGATCCAAAATGTCTTTATAGTAGTAACGTGCAAGTGATGTAATCACTGGGGTATCATTTGTAATCTCGCTGTTTACAAGAATTTTAATTTTTACTCCTCGTTTGGCCGCCTTATTCAAAGCATCCTTAATCTGCTCTGAAGGAATAAAATAAGGATTAGCAATCAAAAGTTCCTTCTTGGCCTGATTGATAATATCTAGATGGGATTGTTCGATATTTAATTCATTAATCGCCGGTCTTTGCTGAACAATTTGTGCTTCACTCACTTCATGCATGATCGGTTTAAACAGCTGCCCATCGATTTTTCCAGTTTTAAGTTGCTCTATAGTCTTATATGTAGACTCCTTTTCATGAAAAGTATTTTTCTTGCCAAAAATTCTCTTAAAGAAAGTTGCAGTCTTTTTCTTTTCAAAATGCTCATAATGCTCTTTTAACAATTCAGGTTTGTTTTCTTTTTTTGCAATTTTTTCCATTACCACATTAAGGGCCGCATCTTGATATTTTTTAGTATGTTTCTTTAAAAAATTTTCATACGCTTTAGTTCCTACTTTATGGGGATTTAAGCATTTCAAAGCTTTCTTCTCTTTATCTATGGCCAAATAATTACCCTCGTATGTAGCAAAATCTCCATCTATAATGTTGTCAATGTCTTGAATAATATTAGTAGGAACCTTTTGGGCCTTGGCGGTTTTATCATCGATGGTTATCAAAACATCTTGGTCTCTCCAATATCTTTGTCCGGGAGGAGAAACTCTAAAGTAATCATTGGCAATATTCATACCACCCATTATGGCCGATTTACCGTCAACGGTCATGATTTTTTCATGTTTACGATTCTCAAAAAAATGCTTCATGAACTCTTTAAATTTACCATCACGAAAAGGTGAAAAAACTTGCAACCAACTAGAATTTGCATACTCATCGGCCTTCTTTAATTCATCTCCAACTTGATGGCCAATACTTCCACAATCATGTCCAAGCACAGGAATACCTGCGGCCATAAGATTATCATACATAATTGTTGAATTTTTTCTTCCCGTAAGATTACGAATATCCATAAGTGCCAACATACTATCGAGTATAATTTTTACATTAACACCTTCTCGTTTTTTCTTAATAAGCAGATCGGCCATTAGCATACCAGACTCATCACCCATAAAATGAATTGTTTGTAATTTAATGCTTTTTTTTGCGTTTTTTATCAAGTTCATTCTTTCAACAAACGATTGCTGTCCTCCTAGTTGCGCTACTTGAATATTTTCATCACCAAGCCCATAATCATCAATTGCTGATTTGCTATTTTTATCAGAGATATTTTTATAATGAATGGGTCGACTTCCTAGCGCTGAATACTCAAATATCTTTATTCCATCCTCATGCAATTTTAAAACAGAACCAGCAGAATGGGAGGAGGAAGAGGAGGAGTCTGATTCATTTAAACAGGGTGAATCCTTCTTCGTAAGAACCTCTTTTTGCTGTTTTAAATCTGCTCTTTGCATGCATAACTTATTTAGGTTTACTATTGCCTCAAGATCTTTATTAATCTCTTTTTCTTTTTCATATATTAGATTTAATGAGTTGATAGAGAGAATGAGACCGAATTTACTATTTTTTTTTCTTAAGGAATTAATCGAATCAGTCAAATCAATATAACCATAAGATGTACTACCTTTAATTGCTCCTTTGTCCTCATTTTTGGAATCCAATATCTTTCCAGAAACACTAATTGCACAATCAGCAGGCAAAATGTTTCTCACTATTTTCAGCTTACTTTTACTAAAAGCTACTTTATATGAATCCTGATAATCTAGTCTCTTTTGTATTTTGACTATTTTTTTATTTAAGGAGTCGATCTCTTTGTTAATTGCATTTAGCTTTATCTCCATCTTCTTCGTAGCTTTTGCAGAAGAAAAAACATTGTTGCTATAGCTACAGATAGCAAACGATAACAACAATAAGGATCCTGTTAATTTCAATCGATTTGAGTTTTTTTTATAGTGCATACATCTATCTCCATTTGTATTTTAAAATAAATAGAAATGGATTATCTCATTGATCAATATTTTTTATTTAATACTTTTTAATGATTTTTATTTGCAACCATATACGCCTATATAAGTAATTATAAATTCAAACAATCACAGAAAATTTTAGGTTATTAAGGAGATAATTGATCTTTGTCTATGTGGCAAAAATTTAGGGCACGCTCAATATCTTAGGGAAAAATTAATTTTATTTAGTTTAGATATTATGATTTCAGATGCTAAGATAGTCTGAATCTGATCTCCGATCTGAGATCAGATTCAGAAATCCCAATGGCCTCCGC
>JADGAM010000064.1 GCA_015232015.1 Oligoflexia bacterium
ATCTAGACTATGCAATTTATAACCCTCTATTGTTTTGGCCTTGATCAACATAATGGAACTCCTTTTGTTTTTTAATTCCGTTACTATTACTCTTGATATAGACGTCTTCTCTACGGTCTATGGAAGATACACCATTATTTAATTTTATAATCCAAACGAACCGGGGGTTTTCTTCTTCGACCAGTTTTTTTGTAATCTTCAAAATGGGCACGAGTAGCTTCGACTTTGTAAAAACATCAGTGACCTAACAAAGCTTCAGGAATTTTTTTCCACAATTATTATAAAAGAACTACCAAAAATAGATACACTTCCTTTTTATGGGAAGTGCCAAATGACAATACAACTAACATCTCAAACAAAAATATTTATTTGTTTAGAACCTTTAGATTTTAGAAACGGTTTCAATGGAACCGCGGCCTATCTAAGATACAGACATTTTTTGTTAGAATGTTAGTCTCTCATCATTCCTCCACATATTCCTCCACCCATCCCTTTACCCATTCCACTTGGACCCATCATTGGACACCCGTCCTTCATATTTTGTTCACAGTCTTTTCTCATTTCATCTCTACATTTTGTAAATGATTCATTTGAACGCAAACACTTGGCCATATTCTCATGCATTTTGGCCATTTGCTTACGAAGTTCAGGTGTTAATTTGGTTTCGTCTACTTTCGTTTTGGACACAACTTTTTCTACTGCTAATAGATTTCCTCCTGGATTGGATAATTGAAGTAGTAACGAAAAAGTAATTACAAACAAAATTCTATATAAAGTAATTTTTAATGTCTTCATAATACCCTCCTTCAAAGAAATGCAACTTAAAATTGTATTATTGTATTCTAGTTAAAAATAATATTTATCTCCGCTTCTTATTCTCTTCATATTAGAACAAATTAGAACAAATTTTTCAGAGAACATATTATAATCAATCATAGTGTCATCCAGGATGATGGGATGATGATCTTTTTTTCTTTTTTTAAACATCGTTTGCTCTTGGATCGTTTGCTCCTGGTTAGAAATCCATTGGGCAAAAGCGCTGGTTACAGGACTATTTTTTAACAGTTTGAAAATCACCATGTATGATCCACCATTATAATCTTGGAAGATTAACCTAAAGATCATGAATAAATACTAATCATAAAATGAAATAATATTCACAGTGCTGCTATTTTTTGAAATTTAAAAAAACTTAGCTCGACTTTTGCCCTTTTTTGCGCCTTTAATGGCAGAGGATCGCAGGAAGGGATTATTAGTGAATTAAAAACTAACTGTTTTATAGATTATATTCCTTTTAGAAAATTAATTCCAAACCAACAATATTTCTATGCTGCAATCATGGCCATAATCTTAGCAAAGAACTACAAATTGATAAGCCGGGTAGATCAAGAGTAACTACTGAAATTATTCCTTCAAGAATAAAAACAAAATAAATTTGTACATTATTCACCAGTTATCCTTCTGGACAGTCCGTACAGCAACCGCAACTCTAATATGTGGGGCAAAGCATTTGAACAATTTATTTGTATGGAATTAAATGCCTATATTTCCTATTTTCAACGAAGGAAAAAATTATTTTTTTGGAGAAGCATCAATAAACAGGAAGTATATTTTATTGTAGGCGATGAGATTGCTATTGAAGTTAAATCATCAAAAAAGATTACGGAAAAACATTTACTAGGTTTAAAGGCATTAAAAGAAGAAAAAATAATAAAAAAATATTATGTTGTTTCAGAAGATAAGCTAGAAAGAACTAGTACTGAGGGATTCAAACTTCTTTATTGGAAAAATTTTTTACAAAAACTTTGGGATGGAGAGATTTTTTGACAGTCCCTAAGCGACCTAAGTAGTTTGGGTGCGTACTATTTCATAAAGTTCACACATTAATAAATAATGTTCATGCTCTTCTGAAGCAAATCTTTGCAATAGGCGCTTTAATTTAGTATCAGTTACCTTTGATGCCATTTCATAATAGTAATCTTCACTCTCTTTTTCTAACTCGCAAATGTTATGATAAACTTTTTGATCAGATCCAGGTAAATACTGAGTTTGCTGAGAATTTTTAATTTCATTCAAGATGTTTTTTATTTTTAGCGTGTCTAATGGAGTGATATTAACATCCTCAGTAAATATTTCTTCTCCTAAATTTTTAGTAATTTGAATGAATTTTTCAGCATGTTTTTTTTCTTGTTTGGCCATCAAAGAAAAAATATTTTTTAATTTCTCATTAGAAGTCTTGTCGTATAATTTGTTGTAAAATCTTTCCATTTTTTGTTCTTTTTCTATTGCCATCATACAGATATCCATATTTTCCCCCTTATTTATAATTAATTCTCTAAAAGTGGGAGTGGCACTCTTTCCGCACTTTTCCGCACTCTTCCGCACTCTCTTCGCCTGTTGTCTTTCCCCTCATTCCTTAGATGACGATAGGATAAAGCGAACAGCTCGTGCATAAGTAGCATAAGACCAGGCCCACTGAAAAAAAACAAAAATACGATTTTTAAATCCTATTAAAAAATAAATATGCACAAATAACCAGATTAACCAAGCAAAAAATCCCCACAAATGTAATTGTCCTATTTGCGCAATGGCCTTATTTCTTCCTATGGTGGCCATCTGTCCCTTATCAAGATAATTAAAAGGTATAGTTGATTTTTTTTGAATCAATCGTTTTATATTATCGGCCACATGTCGACCCTGTTGAAGCGCAACTGATGCTACTCCTGGTAATTTTATTCCATGAGAATCTGTAAGAGAAGCTTGATCCCCTATAACAAACACATTAGCAAACGCTTTCAAAGAGAGATCGCGTTCAACTTGGATAGCTCCTTGACGATCTAACGGTTGTTTAATAGTAGAGTTTATAGGATTAGCACCCACTCCCGCGGCCCATAAAATAGTGTAAGATTCAAAACGTTCTTGATTTGTTTCAATTACACCATCACTAATACTTATGACTTTACAATTGACTAGTACTTTCACTGTGAGATCTTTTAAAGTTTGTTGAGCTTTAATAGAGAGATCTTCACTAAAGCTGGGAAGAATTCGAGGGCCTGCTTCAAGCAAGATAATTTCTGATGAAGATGGATCGATTGAACGAAATTCTCCTTTTAATGTATGCTTAGCAAATTCAGCTATGGCCCCGGCCAACTCGACTCCAGTTGGTCCAGCACCAATAATGACAAAGGTGAGATATTTTTTAATTTTAGCAAGTTGGTCTTTTTTTTCTATTTCTGCTAATTCTGCTAATTCGAAGGCCGAAAGAACTCGCTCTCTAATATTAATGGAATCTTCTAGTGTTTTAAGCGTGGGGGCGGTAATTCCCCAGTTATCATGACCAAAATAAGAACTAATAGATCCACATGCTAAGATAAGATAGTCGTAGGAGTATTGGCATTTTTCTGAACAAACTTGACGTTGATCAAAATCGATATATTTTATCTCATCAAGATACACATACACATTTTTTTTATTAGCAAAGATTCTTCTAATAGGAAAAGCAATTTCTCCAGGATTTAAACCGGCGATTGCTACTTGATATAAAAGTGGTTGGAAGAGATGATAGTTGTTTTTATCAACCAAAGTTATTTCTAAATTGTCTTCTTTTGATAATTTTTTAGCAGCGGTGATGCCAGCAAATCCACCTCCTACAATTAATATCTTTATTTTATTAATATTATTAATAGTATCTTTCATTGCTTAGCTCATTCATCTTAATCTATATATATCTTAATCTATATAAAGATCTTTATTTTTGGAAAAAATATAAAAGAAAGTAAATTAAATGCAAACAACAAATGTGTACTTTCTTCTCTACGGTTAGGGATTAACAAATCGATTAAAATTTATTTGTTTGTAAATTAATTTTTAAATGAGGCATATTAAATATTACTTCATTTAATGTTTAATATCTGCTCATGAAATCTATGTTAAATTTTTCGTTTAATTTACATATTAAAAATATTGAACATTACACTGAACATTATATTGAATATTATATTGAGCATTATAATATTTAAGGAGGCGCAACAGATGAACATGTTAAAAAATAAATTAATTCATACGCTGGCTGAAGATTTTCCGCGAGAGTTGCCCATTCTTCCGCTAAGAAACTCTGTTGCCTTCCCCTTTACCATCCTTCCTATTTCGATGGGGATGGAGCGCTCTATGAGACTGGTGGAGGATGCACAAAATGATGATCATCTCATTGGTATAGTGGCGATAAAGTCTGCTGATATCCTTGAGCCTTTACCTGGCCAAGTTTATGAAGTGGGGACAGTGGCCAAGATCGAGAGGGTTGTACAAATGGTTGATAATTCTCTCAATGTGGTTGTTCATTGCTTAGAGCGCTTTAAGATCGACTATTGGGTATCCGCCGACAAACCCTATCTTAAGGCACATATTTCTTTGTGCCCGGATACGGTGGTGGAAGAAGAGGGTGAAAGTAAGGCCCTAAGACTTAGTTTGGTAGAATTAGCGCGAGAGATTGTAGCGTTGTCGCCAAATTTTCCGGCAGAGACAGCAGATATTCTTTCCCAAATAAAAAATTCGCGATCGTTGGTTTATATGGTGGCAAATTATGGTGGATTAGAGATCAGTAAGGCCCAAGAGATCTTGGAGGAGAACAGTGTTAACCACAAAATGCGAATGCTCATCGATCACCTTTCTCAAGAAAAGGAGCTCCTCTATATGAGTAAAAAAATTCAAACTGAAGCACGGGAGAAGATCGATAAGGTTCAGCGTGAATATTATCTGCGACAACAGTTGTCTGCTATTAAAAAGGAGTTAGGTGAGTATGATGAGGGGCAGGCCGAGAGTGGTGAGTACGCTGAAAAGATCGCCAAGGCCGATCTTACTATGGAGGCGCGCAAGGAGGCCAATCGAGAGTTAAAGAGGTTAGAGCTTATGCCATCGCTATCTCCTGAGGCCTCTATCATTAAAAACTACCTCGACTGGATTGTGGAATTGCCATGGAATAAGGTTAGCGAAGAGCGGGCCGATATCAACAATGCTCGGAAGGTTTTAGATGAAGACCATTATGGTCTATCTGATGTCAAGGAACGTATTCTTGAGTATCTTGCCGTTCATAAAATGGTCAAAGAAAGAGGTGTAAAAAATGTAGTCGAGGAAGGGGAGAAGGCCAATGGTGCTGAGGCGGTCAAAGAGGCGACAAAAGAGGCGGCCGCCAAAGAGGAAGCGGCCTATGGAGCGATCCTCTGTTTTACTGGTCCTCCCGGGGTGGGTAAAACAAGTTTGGGAAGAAGTATAGCAAGGGCACTCGATCGTAATTTTACACGAGTGAGCTTAGGGGGAATAAGCGATGAGGCGGAGATCCGTGGTCACCGCAGAACTTATATAGGTGCTCTTCCAGGAAGAATCATTCAGGCCATCAAGCGGGCGGGAACACGTAATCCAGTCTTTATGTTGGACGAGATTGATAAAGTGGGAATGGATTGGCGAGGTGACCCTAGCAGTGCACTATTAGAGGTTTTAGATCCCGCTCAAAATAATAGCTTTCGCGATCATTACCTAGATATTGATTTTGATTTGAGTGAGGTGATCTTTATTACCACCGCCAACCAATTGGATACGATCCCAGCACCTTTGCGAGATCGAATGGAGATCATCCCTATTGAAGGATACACCAAGTATGAGAAGCTAGAGATCGCCAAGCGGCATCTTATTCCTCGTCAGCGAAAATCTCACGGGTTGAGGGAGGACGAAGTCATTATTAGCGATGAATCGATCAGCAAGATAATTGAAGACTATACTAGAGAGGCCGGAGTAAGAAATCTAGAGCGACAGATCGGCGCTATTTACCGTAAGAGCGTAGTACAAATTGTCGATCATCAAGCGACAAACGTTATAGTGACGGAAGAGCTAGTGCGTACATTTCTTAAGAAGGAGAGGTTTGAATCAGAGCTTTCGGAAAAGATTCTCCTCCCGGGGATCGCCACAGGACTTGCGGTGACAGCAGTTGGAGGAGATATCCTTTTTATTGAGGCCTCGAAGATGAAGGGCAAAGGGCTGCTGACACTAACTGGTCAGTTGGGAGATATCATGCGAGAAAGTGGTCAACTCGCTCACAGCTATATTCGCTCCAAGGCCGATCAGCTATCGATACTTCCTGAGGTGTTTGAAGTGACTGATCTGCACTTACATATTCCCGCTGGTGCTATTCCCAAGGATGGACCTTCAGCTGGGTTGGCGATGACGTTGGCGATGGCCTCACTCTTTAGCGGTCGTACTGTACGTGGAGATGTTGGAATGACGGGAGAGATTACCCTGAGGGGGAGAGTGCTGCCAGTGGGAGGAATTAAAATGAAAGTGTTGGCCGCTTATCGTGCGGGCCTCAAGGTGGTGATCCTGCCTAAACGTAATGAAAAAGATCTTGAAGAGTTGCCAGAAGAAGTTCGTCAGCAGTTAAAATTTATTTTAGTTGAGAGAATCGATGAGGCGATGGCGGTGGCCCTTCCCACGGTCACTGCTGCTACTGCCACTGCTGCTGTATCTTAGCAATAGGATATTTGCAATAGGATATTTGCAATAGGATATTTTTATGAAAATAATAAACAAAAAAGATTTTTTAAAAACATGTATTCCTGCTCTAGAAGAGATATTTGAATCTTTAACCAATTTCTCTCCATTATATATTAGTAATCTAGAGGTGAATCGAACTGTGCTAGTTATTGTAGATATGATAAACGGCTTTACTCGAGAGGGCCCACTTAGAAGTCCTTATATCGAATTGTTAATACCAGAAATATTAGAGGTACAAAAAGTGTGTAATAAATTAGGGATTGCTACAATTGCATTCGCTGATAATCATGACCCTAATTCTCCTGAGTTTGAAACTTATCCTGCTCACTGTATACTTGGTACATCCGAAGCAGAAATAGTAGATGAAATTAAAGAAGTAGGTAAATTAGGTAAATACACTCTTATAGCAAAAAATTCTACTAATGCTTTCTTAGAAGATAAATTTCAAGAGTGGTTGATGATTAAACAGGAGATAAACACATTTCTTATTACTGGCGATTGTAGCGATATTTGTATTGAACAGTTGGCCACTACTTTGAAAGCATGGTTTAATAAACAAAATAAAAAATCCAGAATTATTGTCCCATTAAATGCAATTGATACCTATGATTTTGGTCTCCATAATAGAGATCTAATGAATATTTTGGCCCTGTATAATATGCAAAAGAATGGAGTGGAAATTGTTACTAGACTACTATGAATTAACTATGGCCAACGGTTATTATGTAAATGGCCTTAAAGATAAAATTGCCTGCTTTGATCTATTCTTTCGTAAGATTCCAGATGGTGGTGGATATGTAATAATGGCAGGATTAGAACAATTAATTGAGTATTTAGAAAATGGAATTAAGTTTAGTGATAACGACATTAAATATTTACGTAATAAAAAAATTTTTAGCAAAGATTTTTTAGAATACTTACAAAACTTTAAATTCACTTGTGATATATGGGCCGTACCTGAAGGCACACCAGTATTTCCTAATGAACCTCTTGTGGTTGTAAAAGGCCCTATCATTGAGGCGCAATTAATAGAAACAATGTTACTATTAATTATAAATCATCAATCACTAATTGCCACTAAGGCAACCCGAATGGTTAGGGCCGCTAAGAATAGAGGTATTATTGAATTTGGTAGTAGGAGGGCCCATGGAAGTGATGCCGCTGTTGCCGGTGCTCGTGCTGCTTACCTAGGTGGCTGCATTGGAACCTCATGTGCACTGGCCGCCAATAAGTGGGCCATTCCTCTATATGGGACTATGGCCCACAGTTGGGTACAGATGTTTTCTTCTGAAATAGATGCCTTTCGCTCTTATGCTAGAACTTATCCAAATAGTTGCACTCTTCTTATTGATACATACAATGTATTAAAATCGGGGCTTCCTAATGCTATAAAAGTATTTCAAGAGGAACTTCTTCCTCAGGGTTTTAGGCCGCAAGGGGTACGAATTGATAGTGGAGATCTATCTTACTTGTCTAGTAAAGTGAGAAGAGAACTGGATCTTGCAGGATTTACCGATTGTAAAATAATGGTATCCAATTCATTAGATGAACATACAATTAAAGAGATTATAGGTCAGGGAGGGAGAGTAGATTTTTTTGGAGTTGGGGAACGCTTAATTACCTCCGCCTCTGATCCATTTATAAGTGGAGTATATAAGCTCTCAGCAGTCCAAGAAGATGATGGTACTATTTTGCCAAAAATTAAAATTAGTGAAAATGTAAAAAAAATAACACTGCCTGGATTTAAAAGCTTGTGGCGCTTTTATAATCGAGATAACGGTAAGGCCATAGCAGATGTGATAACTTTATTTGAAGAAACAATTGATGATAATATTTCCTACCTCTTATTTGACCCTGAAAATCCACGGATAAAACAGACTGTAAGTAATTTTCGCGCTCACAAGTTACAAATAAAAATCTTTGATAAAGGAAAATGTGTTTATGAAAGACCAAATTTGCTGGCCATTAGAGAGTATTGTAGCAAACAAATAAATACATTATGGAGAGAGATTTTGAGATTTGAAAAACCCCATAAATATTATGTAGATTGGTCTAAAAGCTTATGGGATTTAAGAGAGAGTTTGCTTTAATGCTTTAATGCTTTAATCTCTCCTCTGAAAATAAAAAATATTCATGAACATTTTTTGTTTTTCCCTAATTTTTTTTCATAATTTATTGTGTATGTATTTTTGTGTTTGTGTAAGTGTGTGTGAGTGTGTGTGGTGCCCATGATTATTAACAACTTAATATTTATTTGGCCTAACTTTATTTAGTAACTATCGTATTGAATCCATTAAAAATTTTAAAATTATAGAAATTTTCAAGGCCAGCAAAAACCCATTGCTGTGAGATAATATTTAAAAATTAGCAAGTATTTTTAGGAGGACCCTTATGAAATTTATTCACTTTGTAATTTTATTATGTGTGTTTGCAGGACATTCTTTTAACTTGCTAGCAGCGGGAGAGGAAGAAGGTAATAAATTATTGGCGGATATGCAGAAAAAAATAGCTGCTACTGATGCCCTTGTAGTGGCCTTCCTTAATGACCAACCCCAAAATGTTAAAATATTAATCGAGATGAAAGGGATAGATCTAGAGGCCTTCAACATACAATATGGTTCTGGTTATACCGCCCTTGTGTGGGCCTCTATGAAGGGTTATACTGAAATTGTTAAAAGGTTAATCGAGAAGGGGGCAAGATTAACAACCAAATACCGAGGATCTACCGCTATTGAGCTCGCCGCTATAAATGGCCATAGCAAAATTGTTAAAATGTTAATGGAGAAAGTGACAAGTAAAGAATACGAGTTGAGAAGGGCCTTTTTCTACGCCATTGATAATGGTCATAGCGAAATTGCTGAAATGTTAATGGAGAAAGGGGCAATAGATAAAAACGAAGAAGAGTTGAGTTACGCACTTGACTCCGCCATCAAACATTGCCGCACCAAAATGGTTAAAATGTTAATAGAGAAAGGGGCAAATATAAATGAGAGAGTGGTTAGACACTCCAACGGCTCACCCCTTGGTAATGCCGTTTTTCATGGCTGTACCGAAATTGCTAAAATATTCATCGAAAAAGGAGTAGATTTAAATACTCGTTATTATGATGGATACTCATATGAGCATGCCACCTCCGTTGCATTTGCCGCTAAGAATGGTAATATTGAAATTGTTAAAATGTTAATCGAGAAAGGGGCAAAGCTAGACCTTGATAGTCCGTCACCCCTTAACCTTGCCAAGAAGGCCGGGCATACCGATATTGTCAATTTAATCCAAGAGGCAGAAAAGCTAAGAGGATCTATTAAAGATTTCTGGAATGCAATTAAGAAAGGAAACCTAAAAGAAGTGGAGAAATATTTAAAGGTCGGAATAGATTTAGAGGAAAGAACTTCTTGGCTCTTTGGTCACAGCAATACTGCTTTGTTAAAAGCAGTTACGCATGCCTTTAATCATCCCGAAATTGTGAAAGCTTTGGTCGAGAAAGGTGCCAATCCCAATGCTAGAAACAGTGATGGCAAAACACCTCTAGATTTGGCCATAGAAAAAAATCAACCTGAAATAGTAAGAGAGTTAATAAAAGCAAAGAATTTGGATTTAAACCAGGTATTAAATAACAGTAAGAAGGATACACTTCTCATTTGGGCGGTAGATAATGGATACACCGATATTGCTAAATACTTAATTGCGAAAAAGGTAAATTTGGATACTAAAAATAAAGATGGTTATACAGCACTAATGTTGGCGACCTTGAAAAAGCAGACTGAAGTTGTTAGTGCCTTGCTTGCTGGTGGTGCGAACAAGGATATTCAAAATTCGTCGGGTGAAACAGCGCTGATGCTTGCCACTTACCGTGGACATACCGACATTGTTCGAGAGTTGATTAAAAATCAAGCAAAACTAGATTTTCAAAATTACTCTGATGGCAAAACAGCTCTTATGTCTGCCTGTGAAAGGGGTTATAGCGAAATTGCACAAGCATTGATGGAAGGAGGTGCAAAGATGGATATTGCTGATAAAATTTCCGGTTGGACAGCATTAAGATATGCTAAGTTGTTTGCTATTGATCATGGTGATGATCAGAGAGTTCTAAAATTATTTGCTAAAAATCCTCCCAAAAAAGTTGAGCAAGTAGTGGCCACTGCCACTGCTACTACTACTGTTGCTGCCAGTGCTACTACTGCTAAGAAGCTTGAAACACAAGTTGCTGAAAAACAAATTGAAAAACCGGCGGTGAGTACAGATGTAGTATCAGTATCAGCGCCAGTACCAATAATTACAAAAGAGAAATTTTTTGCAGAAGTAGAGAAGGCCATGAATGTTTTAAATAGTAAAGATAACGAAAAAACAGATGAGATAGCAAAAGCAAAAGCAAAAGAGTTCTTAGAGGGATTCTCTGCTTTATTCTCAAAATACTCTGATGTTTCCGTAACACCTCCTGCTTATACTGAATCTGCTAAAGAGTGGGCGCAGACAAGCATGGAAAAAATTATTGCAAAAGTAGAAGATGAAAGAGAGAGGGAAAAAATTAAAAAGTTTTTTGATGAATTATTAATTCTAGTATCAAAGTTTTCTAAAGATAGACCAAAAGAACTGTTAACCACAGAAGAAGTAGCATTAGAAAAAGAATGTACTGTAAGTAGTAATGAAAGGCCTTTTAGTCCGCAAGCACTTAAAGAGATTGAAAGGTTATCAGCAGATGTAGAAAATATAAGGAAAAATCATTTTGATAGAATAAAAGAGTTAATGAGACTTGCAAATACCTATTTAAATTTAAAGCAAGGAAGTCCTCTTCCAGATGATCTTGGAGAATTTGTTGTTGCTTCTTCTAGAGAACTGTTAGATGCAAAAGAAAAAAAATTAAAACAGGAAAAATTAAATTTAAATAATTCTACAGCTTATTTTCAACGTATTAAAAAAAGTAATTTAGATTTTGATAAATTTGCACAGGAACATCAACACTATTTAGCTGTAGGAAAGACACCAGAAGAAATGCCAGGAGAAAGAGAGACAACAACAACAACAGCAGCAACAGTAGTAGAAGTTGAAGAGATAACCGAAAAAGATAAATCGAATGCAAGTGAAGATTTACTAAGATTACAAATTGAGTCTTTACCAACGCTACATTTTCCAATTCCAAGTGCACCCCATATAGCTGAAGCTTCAGAAACTTCAGAAACTTCAGAAACTTCAGAAACTTCAGAAACTTCAGAAGCTTCAGAAGCTCCAACTACAGCGACATCTCGGATTGTTGAATATGCAAGATAATATGAGGGCCTGGCACTTAGCTCTTTAGTACCTATATCCAATAATGCAAGGTCAATGCCAAATAGCTAATTTAATACAGATTATATTAATTAATATAAAAACAATTTATTTAATATTAAATTTATTAATCAGGAACAATTAAGAATTTGCCTTTGTATCTTGCTTCTAATTTATATAGAGATTCTTTTTTACACTCTCTCTGATAAAATGCACTTTCTCTAAACATAGATCATCTAGTATGTAATGAGTATTGAGTATGCCTCATCTTGTATAATTTCTTTATAATTCCTTTATGATTCCTTCACTTCTTCCCACACACACATCGCACGGATCCGTTGTTGTCGCTTTTTTCGTTAAAGATGTAACCATAAAAACCATAGAAATAGTAGGCGCTACTGGCGCTACTGGCACTACTAGCAGAAGACGACCAAAATCCTCCGCCATACAACTTTGCTAAAAATTTAGGAAGATAATCATTTGGCCTACTACTATTACCACCCATTTCCTTTGTTAACCGTTCATATTCTTCTTTAGTTGGAAGATAACAAAATGGATAGGGAGGAAGATTGCCAGGTTTTTTTTTGAACTCCTCAAATTCCACTGCATTTATAGGATCTGGATGGGAATTTTTACTTAAACAATACTTAACGGCATCATCAAAATTCATCTTCTTATCGCTACCATCGCTACCATCTTTCTTTTCTTTGTCTTTAATTATATCTCCCCAGATAGTGCCACTTTCATCTTTCCATGCATATTTCCCTAAGATCTCAAATCTCGGATCACTATCTTCGATGATCACAGGAGTATATTTTTTATTCATGCTAGTGTTTAGAGTATCTCCCTCTCCAGTTTTTTGAGTATGATAGTAGTAATGGTCTGCTAAAATTGCATGTAACCTTCTTTGCGGATCTTGGTCGTTAGGAATTTTGCTTTTAATTTTTTCTATTGCGTTTTTATGGCCCAACTCTGCATATTTTTTAATAACAAATAATTTATTGTCGACACTTTCTAAAGATATACTCCCAATTAAATCTTGATAGTAAGAGGGAGAAAGGGTGCTGGCCTTTCCTGCTTGGAGGGTGGAAAAAATTTCTTTGTCATTACTTTCATTGTAAGTAAATAACCACGGTAGTAAACGACCTTCAGCGCTCTTAAAGTGTCTACCATCATCTTTTAAGAGTAAGCTGGCCAGTTCCTTACCTATTCCTGCTCTCCAATCACTGCTACTACTGACCTTCGGATTTACCTGTGAATGCCCGGAATTTATCACCCAATCATATTTAGGTTGACCATTAATTAAAAATTCTAAAACCAAATTGGTATCATTTTTCTTTTCATCATTTAATTCAGAATCGGCGGCAGTACTACCATCTTTTTCTATAAGCTGCCAAGCAATCTCTCTGCCTTTGCGAGAAAGCACTTTGCAAACTTTACTCATCTTTTTTGCACGATCAAGTTTTTGATAATCAGTAAAGTCAGCGGGAGCGGGAGTAATTGTTTTATTAAATAGCAAAGATCCAAAAACCGCAAGGGCATTGCCTACCGTCGGATAAATTTCATAGGCGGGGTGAGGTGTATTATATGTTACTCCCGGGAGCCCCGAAACTAGTTCCGCCCACATCTTATGAGCTGAAAGCTCGTTAACTTGAGAGGGATTTGAATATCTAGTGAAAAATTCTTTTAACCCTGGGGCATGCCCTTTTTTTGATGTAATGTAGTTACATTGTTCAGCAGTTAGCGTATGTCTTGATCCACCACTGTCATGAGGTAGATTTTGTAGTGGATTTTGTGTTTCCAATCCAATAAGTGGTAAAACATCATGATTTCCTCCGACATTAATAACCGAAAATATTTTGTTATCAAAAAAAGTCAAAGCAGGTAAATTATTTATAGGAATACCTGTCGGTGATTTTTCCCTCAAAAAAAGATTACACTCTAATCCAGGAAGCATTTGATATCCCTCTTTGGCCAGATTGCTTTCCAGCGCTGTCACATCAAAAGTATTTCCAGTTCCACCTGCTAAATCATTTAATATTTTATTTAAGATTGCCATTTCCATACAATCAGGCATGCGTTCAGTTTTACCACTGGTGGGGTGAGTGAATTCCACTTGTTTAAAACCCATAGTGGGAAGTGCTTCTGAATCTAACATTGGACGCCCATAAGACAAAAAAGTAAGTTCATCTGGATGATCTAAAAAATACTGGGCGCGAGTTGCTGCTTCCTCTGGTTTCATAGCTATCATTTGACTGATCAAGCTTGCATAATCTTGTTCAATATACTTATCAGCTAACCACTTCTGTCTGACAGAAGTGGGACCTTTATCTGTGGAAAAAATATTTTCAAATCCTGTGAGTTCAAAACAACTTTTAGGAAGACCTTGATAGATAGATAAAAGATCTTCTTTGCTGTTGCCATTCATCCACGCAATTGATAACAAAATTTGTTCCACATAATGGCGACGAGGATACGCCTGCTCTGGGTAACTCAATCTTGAACTAGAACTAGAACTAGAACTAGAACTAGAACTAGAACTAGAACTAGATGTTGTTGATGCTAATGCTGCTAAAAATAAATCAAAAAATTTAACTAAATTACTTCTGTCATATTGAGCTTTATGAATATCACTTTTATATTTTTTTCTTTTTTCGGCAATTTGCTGTTTTAATTTAGTCAGTTCTTGTTCTTTTTGATTATTACTATTGGCCAATTCCTTTAATATACTCTTAGCTGCTTTTTCTAATCGTGAATGAATCTCTTTTTTTGCTTTCTTATTCAATTTACATCCATCCTCTCCAGCTGCTCCAAAAAAATCATCTTTTATCTCCAGTTCCTTCATTTTTTCTTGCTTTTCCTTTGAATACTTTTGCATTGACTCTTTTAATTCCATTTCTAATCTATTTTTAAGTTTGTAATCTTCACCTGTTTTTTCATACTCTTTTAGTCTTTCCTCTGCTTTCTTTTTTATTATTTCATCTTCTTTTGCTACTAGCGCTTTAAAAGCGTTATCTTCCTCTACCATTTTGGCCAAATCAATAGCAGTTGGCGGTGTGGTCATTGTTTTTAATTTCCCTAAAATTTTCCCAATAACTGAAGGTGGCAAAAACTTGGCCACGTTTTCTGCAAGCGGACTCACTTGAAGAAATGCCGGATTTTCAGATACAGAATTAAATGCAGTTCTTATTAATTTAACAACTGGATCGCTTTCATTGCCTGGAGAGAATACTCCATATAAATAATCATTATTTAATTTTCCTTGTCTAATTAACCCCAGGGGAAGATGAGGGGCCAAATAGTTACACTCCTCTTTTAAATTAAAAAATTCTTTTGAGCCTTTTAGCAGCTTAAAATCTATCTCAGCTTTACAAATAGAAGTAAGTAGCGGTGATAATAACAATTGCAAATATAAAGGTGCCAGCAATATTACGGTTACTAATTTAATCTTTTTTATAAAAAGAGCTCTATTTGGAAAACGTAGTAAAATTTTTAATAATACAAATAACTTATTAAGTGTCTCCATTTTTAGAGATCTCCTTATCGTTTTTTTTGTTGAGCTGTTACGTTTATACAATTATTTGGCCAAACTTATTCCAAACTTATCCAAGGCTTATTACTTATTATAGATAAATTATCGGAATCAAAATCTAGTTTGTTTAATTTTTAATATAAGATTTTCTTGTATAATATTTGTACATAATATTTGTACATAATATTTGTACATAATATTTGTACATAATATTTGAGCAATTTATTTATTAGACCGATAAGATATATATTTTCGTAAATCTTGTAGAAAAAAAATGGAGGTACACTATTATGAAAAGAAGTAATTTTAAAAATATGCACGTTATAAGAATAATTTTTTGTTTTATTTTTTTAGCTTCTGCTTCTACTATATGGGCGGCCGAAGAAAGTAAGCTTAGTAAGGAGAGTGCAACAACTGAGAAACAAAAAGTAGAATCGCTCCCAACTTTAGTTGAAAGTCTATCCAGTTTAAGTCAAAAAGCTTCCCCTCCTTCATGTCCTACTATGAAGAGGATAGACATCCTAGTAGTGGATGTGGGAAATAAAGAAATTTATACAGATTATGGCGCAAATATTGATACCACTACCAGCGAAATAGCAGAAAAAGCATTTATAAAATTTAAAGATAAGGTACGTGGCAAAATTAAACCTGAAGCTCTAAAATATTTAGAGGGCCAATCACCACGACTTTCTTACAAAAGTGAGTTGCTAAAAAGCGACGTTACCTTTAGAAGTCTGGTGGTCGCTGAAGAGAGTTCGATAACAGTAAAACTTCAATTCGGAAAGGAAATGTGGAACCCTCATGCAGTTCCTAAAGAGTACGATAAAGAAGTATTTGATATTTTATGCATGAAGCATATCAAAAATATTCGTACACTGGCCAAAGAAGATAACTCCAAGATCGTGTTTGTGGGGATAGCCTCCGCCAATACTAGTGGATATGATGAACAACAGTTTCCTGAACATCTGCGGAAGTTAGTAAATGATAAACAAAATCCAAGGCCTATTACCATTATGCTTATAGATAATGCTTTTGTTGAGCCTAGGTTCGATTTCAAGCAAATTTATGGTAAGGATACATTTGGGGCCAAAGCAACAAACTGGGAACATAAACAACCAGATCAGGCCTCAGGCAAGATTCGAACTTTTGTTAACACAAAAGATTTTGCGGCCAAGGTTACTATAAGAGTTTATAGTACCGTTGTAACACCATTAGAATTTTATGGAGAAAGCGGAACTTTGTGTGGAAATATTCCATACGGTTCTATCGCAACTCAATTGCAACAAGATAATGTAGATTTTGTTGCGGGTAATTTTTATGGTGGGTTGAATTTTATTGATACAACAAAAAAATGGTATCCTTCTTTAGAAGAGCTGAAGTCTCAGGTTGATTCTCGAAGAAAATAGAATAAATATTAATGCATCAAAGACATTCTCTCTTTCAACAATATCTCTATCTCTGTTTTTATTTTTTTTCTTTCCACTTAATATTACAACCGATAGACGGGTATTGCTTAAAAGTAATAGGTTTCTCCATAAGAATGTAATCCAAAACAGCTTTTAAATCCTTTCCAGTTACCGGTACAGCCTTTGAAGGAGAAGAATCATCAAAACGCCCGTGATAAACTAACAAAAGGTCTTTATCAAAAACAAAAAATTCTGGTGTACATACAGCATAGTAGGCCTTCGCTGTTGTTTGCATTTCATCGTAAAGAAACGGAAAAGGATATTTTAATTTTTCTGCTATTTCTTTCATCATTTCTGGTGAATCTTCGATATACTCCTCTGGATCGTTAGCAGATATAGCAATAAAACTAATACCTTTTTTTTGGTATATGTTGGCCATAGTTACTAGTTCATGCTGAATGTGTTTTACATAGGGACAGTGGTTACATATGAACATAATCACAGTTGCTTTAGAAGATTTAAGCTTGCTCAATTCTAAAAACTGATTCGTTTTAGTATCAAGAAGTTCAAAATCAGGGGCCTTAGTTTTTAATTCTAATTCTTGAGAGGTAGTTAATGACATATAATTCCTATCCTTCATCAGTAAGATTATAAGGAGATTATACAATATTAATATAACTTAGAATATAGAGTTTAAATGAATAAATACTTGTCGTAAAACAATTTAAAAATATAGTTAGGAAATTCCGATAATTATTTTTTGGTTAGAGTAAATCATTTTAAGCATGAAATTTTCTCAATATGAGCGACCTGACGACCACTTTGTTTTCCAGTAAATTTTTTAGTTTTACTATCTATTTTCGCAACTTCAGATGCAAAGGGATTCATAATAAAATATGTGTCTGCTACCATCGAATCTTTTTTGCTTTTATTATATTTAGCAAATCCATAATGTTCACAAATAGCATCTAAATCATTTTCAATACTAAAAAAATATATTGATCTATTATATCTGAATTTAGGATTATATATGGTTGCACTTAGCGCTTTTCCTTCATCAAATTCAATTTTACTATATCTGGTACTAATAGGTGTTTCATTATTATTATCATTATCATTTATAGCACAAACAACCTTATCAATTTTATTTTTTGCTTTAACTTTTTTACTAATACCTGCCTTACTATCGAGTAAATATTGATTAAAAACATCTTTTCCATCTGGAATAAAAAAGGTATCTGTTAATCGCTTAGATATACCTTTTTTATATCCAAAGGTTATACAGATATCATCTAAAGATGATTTTTCATCAAAAAGATAATGTTTTTTATCTTCATGAATAAAAGCTGGCCAAGAGATTTCTGGAGTAAAAAGACCAATGATCAAAATTCCTTACTTTATCGTCTATATCTATGCTTTGTTTGCAGAAAAATACTATAGACTAACTCAAACTTCTCCCGCCTTTACCAGAGGTTCTATTAAAATTTTAAAAAGCAATTTACGTGTAAATGGAGAGAAAGCAGAAAGAGAGCTTAAATTCAAATCTCGCAATATCAAAATCTCTTTAAAAGACCAATATAAATTTTTTAAAAAGCAGGGGAAAATACAATGAACACCTCCTTACGAAAAACTAAGAGAGTGCATCCCTTGAAAGATAGTTATCAATTAGAATTAGAATTAGAATTAGAATAGACTATTCTATATCTTTTAGAAATCAATTCAAAAATTGAATATTCTTTATTTGCATTTATAGTATTGTATTTGTATTGAACTTTGTTATTTTCTTTTGTTTCAATATTTCTATTATTAACATCAAGGGAAGATAGTTCTCTGTTTACTCTAGATGTCTGTGTCTGTGTCTGTGTCTGTGTATTGTTTATGTTTTTAGATTTTGAATCTGATTCCAATGCTGAATCTAATGCTGATTTCGATTCTGAGTTTGATGCTGAATCTGTTTTTAATGTATTTGCAATTTTGTCATTAGAAACAGAATTAGAAGCATTTTCATCTTTTAATTGAGAAACAATTTCAGAAATAATGTTAGAAGTAACTGAAGGGTAGGGGGTTCCTGTTTTAAGGGCATCTTGTACTAGATTGTTATACATTTTTTGGGAATTCTCTTTGGCCTTGACATATAGAGAGTACAACTCTGGTTTACTTTTTTTCAAATTGGAGGAAATATTTTCTTCGGTTTTAGTTATGCCTTCTACATTTTTCTTAACATCATCTAAATTTATTTCTGTTAATAAAATATCACCTTTGAAAAATTTATTTAAAGTCTCCATGGTATTTTTGACAGAAGTACCTTTTGCTAAAGGTTTATAAAGATCACTTGATATTGTTTTACAACTATTTGTTTTTTTACAAGAACAATTTCCATCAATTACAAATGAATTTTGATTATTATGTGGACCATCTGTAAAACACATTGAGAGGTTTTTTTTATAATTGTAAAGTGGATCTTTATCAGTAGCAGAAGAAGAGTCTGCATATCCGCTTGATAATAATTGTTTCATAATAATGTTTATAAATATACTAAAAGTGCTTACTAAAAAATTTTGAATATCAAATGAATTTTTATAATTATAATTGCTATTATTTTTTGCTTCTAAAAGATTAACAATATCATTTACTTTATTAAATCTACTTTTTTGAACATCGGTTAATTTTACAAGAAATCCAAATATTGTACTAGTAAGTGAAAAAAGAGTTATTGCAAAAATCAATCGACCGGGAGCTGTGTTTGTTGCTGCAACTAAAGTACTAGCTTCGTTATTCACTTTGATCGTGCCTAAAAAACCACCTTTACATTTTATATTTTGATAGATAGATAATAAAACCGCCATAGAAAATATTATTGTTGCACTTCCTGCAGCAGTCTTACCTCTTTGAATTCCAGAGTAATTTTTATTATCAATAAGACCTTCAATATTGCTACCAAGTGCACCTCCAGCACTGGTAGCTCGAGCAAGCATTCTAAAAGTAGCTAGAGATATTCTTCCTTTATCTCCACAAAAGAAAGTATTTTCATCCATATACTTCTGAGCTGATTTCATAACATCACTGCCCTCAGGATTTTTTAGTGACTCACAAGTGGCGGGATAAAGTAGTTCCCAAACAGCAACACCAATAGCTGTTCCCCAAATTACTAATACGATACCATTTATGATAGAAGACATAGTTAGACTAGCAAGTTTTGCTTCTTCAACTTTTCTAATAAATTTTACTGCCTCAAGTTGATTACTGTTGATATTATCAGATTTTGATAAGAAAGAATTATCATATGCCTTCATAACCATGCCTACATCAATAAGAAAGGCAATAGAACTTAAAATTGCATTTGTGGCCACTCCAATAGTTAATACTAATCTTGAATGTGTGTTACAACCAGCACTTTTTCCTGCTGAAAATGCAATATAACGATCAGCAATAGTCCAAATAAGAAAATTAAGAACTGTTAGTGTAATATTTATAATTCTTAATTTATCATTTAATTCATCAACATTTTCTACATTATTTTTTAAGTAACTATCAACCAGTTTATCTCTGCATTTACTTTTATCGTTATCTTTATCATCTTTCTCATCTTTATTATCTTTCTCATCTTTATCATCACCACAGATTAGTTTAATACAATCTGCCTTTTTCTTTTCAGTATCATTTGCAGGATTATTTTTGCATGAATCTATAGTATTAGATGTAGTACTTGGTGTTTCTGAGGCAAAGACTGTAGAAGGAACAAATAATGTAGGAGTGGACAGTAAATTAAAACATGATGCTAATGGATTAAAAACAAGTGTTATTGTCGATAGAATAATTGTTATGTGCTTTAAAAAAAGTTTTAAAAAAATATTTAAAGTTTTCACAAAAAAACCCTTTATATAAATAAAATGTATTTAAAAAATAAAAATTAAAAATAAATATATTTATTATTTTATATTCGACTCGGTAAATTTATATTTTTTTTAAAAAAATATGGTTAATAAAATTTTAGGCCACTTTTTTACTCATTAAATGCCGAAACAAAAATAAAAAAAATAATAATTAAAAGGAGCTAGAAGGAGCTGGAGAATTTTATGTTTAATATAATAAGAATTAAGTCATATATTTATTTTTGTTTCATTTTTTTTACTATCATATTTATTAAGAATATTAATTCAGCAGAAATGCAAGTAAGTGTATGTACAGATTCCACTGATAAAACAGATCCAACGGTAATTCACATGAGACTTATTTCAGAAAAAAATAGAA
>JADGAM010000065.1 GCA_015232015.1 Oligoflexia bacterium
ACCAAAGATGGTAATACTGCTGCTATATTGGCTGCTCATAAAGGTCATCTAGATATTCTTAAGTTTATCTCCACCCTTCCAAAGTTTGATATTAATTTACAAAACAAAAATGGTAATACTGCTGCTATGGTCGCACTATTTAAAGCTGATGTTAGCAAAGCTGTAAAAAATGCAGCACTACTTATGAGTCATCCTAGCTTCAATGGATTGCTAGTGGATAAGCAGAATAAAAATATATTTGAATGGGCCAAAGAAAAAGGGCTTGATAAACAAATAGAGGTAGAACTAAAAAAACTTCTTCGTAAAAAAGTGGGACTCCTTCCTCGTCTTAAAGAATTAGCAGAGACAAATGGAATTGATTTTAATGAAGTAGAACCTTCGCTTAAATCAATTGACGAACATACCGCCTATCTTGATGATGATAAAAAGGCCAGCTGCAAACTTTGCTTAGAAGATATTTCGTCAGAAGAAAGAATACTTCGTTCTCCTTCAGGAAAATGTGATTGTACTTTTTGTACGAAAAAAACATGTGTAAAAGGTTTACAAAAACATATAATCAGTGAGCAAGCTATTCCTAAGTGTCCAGGGGGATGTAGAAATGATGTTACTAGCTCCTTCCTTTGTGCTTTAAGAATGGATGCAGATAAAATTTCTCAGTTTCAGGCGAGACTTCTTAGACAAAAATTAGCGCAAAAAAAGGGTTTTCATTTTTGCAAGCATGCTTCCTGCCCAGTAGGAGGAACAGTACTTACTGCAGAAGAGGAAGAGAGGGGCAAGTGGTACAGTTGCGCTGTTTGCGATAAAGATAGTTTTTTAGGTACCCCTTCTACTCTTGATAAATATGAAACAAAACTGGCCGATAAATTAGTAGAATTAGGAATGCAAGCACCTCCCGCTGGAGGACATCCTCATATAGAAAATGCCGATGCTTTTAATCCAGAACATGCCAAATACTTCTTAGGTCGATTTAGACCCTGCCCTGGTTGTGGTAAATTAATTGAGAAGGTTGATACAGGAGAAAGTCATCACGGTGATTGCAGGGCCATGAAATGCCCTATATGTACAGAGAGAATTCGTCAAGAACAGAAAAACCCAAAAGCAGAATTTACTTGGGATTTCTCCTATGGTTTAGAGCGAGCACCTGAAGGTGTAGGACTTTTTGATCGCAAGGAAAGATTTTATAAACTACCAAAGGGAATTAAACCTCGCCTATAAGTAAGCTAATTATAGTTCATAAACTATTGTACAAGCGGAAGTAATTTTTTATCTACCTCAATATCTTTTTTATCAAGCTGTAATTTTAATCGAGAGATAAAATTTGCAGGCCACTCTTTTTGAATCATATTAACGATAAATACTGGTAACAATCCTTTAAGGTCATTGAAGAAAATCATTCTATTATACGTTTCACTTCTAACAACATTTTCTGCAACTGGAACTACTTATTGCTACTACAAAACAGAAAACTAGCAATAGGTTGACTATAAAATATATTTAGATGTTTTTTACTTTTGCCAATATTTTTTTCATTAGCAAGAATATTTTGGTATTCAAATAATTTATTTAATTTATTTACAGCAAGTAAGTTTGTAATTTTACATTGATTTAAATTAATAAATTAAATTTTAAGCAAATTAGTATGAAAATACTATATTCTTATAATTGGAATCTAGGTTGGAATTAAATAACAAATGATAGATGAGAATAAAAACAAGAAGAGCAATGAAAAATTCAAATATATTTTTTTATATGTTTAATAATAATTGCAATAAAAATTATGGAGAAGTTATGAATAACAAATTTTTTTTAAAAAATCGTTCATTTTTGATTTTGCCAATTGTATATGTGTTTATTGTAAATTTATTTTTTACACAACACTCTTTGGCCCAAGATTGTTCAAAGATTAAAAAATATTCTGTTTTAAAGGATTTTATTGATAAAGGTGAATTTACCAAGGCCATAGAAAATATAAAACAAACTAAATGTAAGGTTGATGATGATATAATTAAACTTGCAATAAATGGTCATTTTAAAGATTTTAATGTGAGTAATCCTCAAGAGATGCAAGCGGCAGAAGAAATAAATAAACCTAGAGTTAATTTTATCGCCGATTTAATTGAAACATGTGATGCCAATCCAAATGCAAGAACAGAAGATTATACTCCAGCTATATTTGCATTAATGTTTAATAATCCTCAAGCAGCAACGAGAATTATCAAGCATAAAGATTTTGATCATAGTTTGCAATACAAAAATGGTAGTACTGCTGCTATGTTTGCAGCTCAAAGCGGTCATCTAGATATTCTTAAGTTTATCTCCACCCTCCCAAAGTTTGATATTAATTTACAAACCAAAGATGGTAATACTGCTGCTATATTGGCTGCTGATAAAGGTCATCTAGATATTCTTAAGTTTATCTCCACCCTCCCAACCTGAAGTGCCGAAATTTTATTACCATGTTTTAGAAAAATTTAAGTATTTAAAGCCAAAAAAAAGCAAAACAGTCTAGTTTTCACTCGTAAATTATTACTTTTTTCCCTGTTCTATTTCAGATCTAATATCAAATTTGGTTGACGGTTTCACTAAACATGGTAATAATTATTACCATGTCGTACAAAATTGAACAAAAAATTGGCAAAAGCACATATGTTTATGAAGTCCAAAGTTACTGGGACAAGAAACTTAAAAAAGCTAGACAGAAAAAAATTTACATTGGCAAAAAAGATAAATCAACTGGAAAAACTTTTAAAAAATCTAAAGCAACTCCTAAACTTGCAAAAGATTTTGGATGCATATATTTTTTTTGTGAGATCATAAAAAAAATTGGCATAATCGACATAATAAAAAAAAATTATCCAGATATATATGAGTCTTTAATCAGTCTGCTTATTTTTAAGCTTTCCGAAAGGAAGCCTTTGTATCTATTTGAAACGTGGATTGATAATGCCGAAATAAGTGGGGACATCACACTGTCCTCGGCTCGTATAAGTGATATAATGATTTCATTAGGGAAAGATGAATTAAAGCGAGAGCACTTTTTAAAAGATTGGACATCCATTAATTCAAAAAATAATAATTTATTTTATGATATAACTTCGTTTTCAACTTTCTCTGAAAAGATTGATCTATTTGAATGGGGCCATAATCGTGACAAAGAATCATTGCCTCAGATAAACCTGGGAGTAATAATTGCGCATCCAAGTTGCATGCCATTGCTCTATGAGATATATCCCGGAAGCATTACGGATGTAGTTACCATAGTTAATATTTTAAAGCGACTGCATGTTTATAAGTTGAAAAATTTCACGCTTATTTTAGATAAGGGTTTCTATAGCGAGCGCAACATTTTAGAAATTTATAAAGCATGCGATTTTATTCTTCCAATGCCTTTTACGACTGAAATTTCCAAAAAACTATTAAAATCCACATCGATAATTTTGGAATCACATCTAATTTCAAAGGTAGTTAATCTTGATGGAGACAGGCCCGTCTTTTGTGAAAGAAAATCTTTTAAAATTAAAAATAAATTATTTTTTGCTCATGTTTTTGTTGATAACGAAAAGAAAATCAGAATCATGAATAATCTTTTTCAAACAATACATGAAATTGAAAAAAAATTTAACAACTTAGTTATTACGAAGAAAAATGATATAGAATTATTTTTTGAAGTAAAAAAACAAAAAGAATATAGAGAATATTTTAAAGTTATAAAAAAAGGACATAAATATTGCCTGCTCAAAGACAAAGATCATAATATGCAAGAGCTGATTGATCGCATGGGTAAAACTATATTATTAACGAAGGATAAAGATTGCAGTAGTACAGAAATTATAAATAAATATTTTCGAAGGGATATTATCGAAAAAGCTTTTGATGATTTAAAAAATGAATTAAATGAAAAAAAATTAAGAGCACATAATAAAGATTCATTACAAGGTAGGATGTTTTTCAACTTTATTACTTTGATAATACAATCATATTGCCTTGAAGTGATAAGAAAAAATGACAAAATAAAGTCATTTACCGTAGAGGAGATTCTTAATGAATTAAAAAAAATTAGATGTGTAAGCATGTTGGATTGTGACAAGTACATAACTGAAATTACGAAAACCCAAAAAAATATTTTTGAGGCTTTTAAAATCAAATTACCCACAGGACATGGTAATAAAATCTCGGCATTTTAGGTAATGATGAACCAACCTATAATGTAAAAGTTGTTCAGATGGCATTTGATTACGAAAAACCCTATAAGAAGTTTATAGTTAAGAATAACAAGATAAAAGTAAGAGGACAATTATTCAAAAGACTGACTGGACATCATCATGCAAGAATTTTAATGGATGTCGATAATGTGGAGAAGTTGGAATTGCGCTCGCAAAGAAGGGGAAAATAGATGCTGTAGTGACCACTTCTAGAGGAGGGCACGAGTATTTACGGACTAGGCCAGACACTACCACTTCTAACAATCTATCAATGTTGGGATGAAATGGACTTTAAAATGTATTCTGCAAGCATCTGAAAAAATAATGGGACATTGTTAATAACCGTTGATGATATCGTCAATATCTTAAATAAGTTTCACCATCCAACAACATAACTAGCAAAAAGAGTCATTACGTTTCCAGTTAGATCGTTGTAACCTTCAGAACTTCCATCTACTGGACGATAAAGTTGGGTGTAGGTATCTTGAAAATTTACGAAGTGATAGAGGGCCTCTATGCCTATGTAAGATCTAGCAACTTTTATTGGAAATTCAAATCCTCCACCCAAAGCAACACCCAGCGAGTTATGTGTATCATTTGGAGAATTTGTTAGATCAACATACTTATTAGTTTGATTCCAAAATTCTGCTCTGGTAGTTAAGTATGGATTTGTATATTGGATGAACTTATTTGTAGCGGTAGAATCAAAATTCACATAATAGCGATAGAGAACAAAAGATTCCAGCATGGATACCTCTATTAGACCCGCACCCTGTGAAAATCCTCGAGTTGGAGAATTAACAAGCATGTAATGTTTTGAATAAGCGGTCCCTATGCCGATTGCCATTTTTTTATTGAAATAATAAAGAAATGACAAACCCAAAGATGGGCCTTTATCCTCATAGGCATCACCACGATTTCCGCTAAAAGTAGTTAGGCCACTAGAAATATTAAAAGAATAAACGCGCTCTGGAATATTTTTTTCCTCTTTAGGAGAAGATTGTGAGGTATTTATTGGAGTTGTTTCATTCTGATTTTTGGGAGTAGTCAAAGTCTCTGGTTTTGAAATTGCTTCAGATGCTATCGTATTGCTGACGGTAATTGCTGTTAAAAATATTATAAAAGAATAAATTAGTTTACTATTTTTTGTAACACTTTTCATAAAGCACCCCTCAAAACCCTATTTATGTCGTATATATTATCTCCAGAATTTCAAGTAACTAAAAAAAAAGCAAGTATGGAAAATCTTGCTCTTGAGGTAACCATAAGTGCAGAAGTGATGGAGCTGGCCGCTCGTTATGTTAAAGAGGAGATAATACCACAAAAATATGAAGAGGATGCTCTCCATATAGTAATGGCATCTATATTGGATTGTAATGCTGTAGTCTCACTTAATTTCTCTCATATGGTAAAATTAAAAACCATCATGGGTGTTAACGGAATCAATGCCACTTTAGGATATAGACCTATTGAAATTGTTACTCCTTTAAGTGTTACTAATAAAGAACATGATGAGGAGTAGTCTGGAGGAATTATGAAGAAAGAAACAAAGACGATGAAAGAGTTACATAAAATAAGAGAGCAAATTTACGAGTCCACTAAGCATATGTCTATAGAGGAAAAAGTAAAATATTTAAATAATCGTGCGGCCGAAACAAAAAAGCGATTAAATATAAAAGGATCATCTACAGCGAATGCAAATGCTGGTTCGAAAAATGGCCGATAGTTATTTGATAAATTTCAGTAATGAATGTTTAAATTCTCTTTTTTCCTTTGTAGTTCTTCAATCTTTTGAATTAATAGATCTACTTTGACATCAAGTAGTTTACCAATTTCTTGAAAAGAGAATCCTAACTTTTGAAAAAATAAAATTCTTTTTACTTTTATTAAATCGTCACTACAGTAAATGCGATATTCAGAATTTGACCGAGAGGGCACAAGAAGTCCTTTTTCTTCTAAGTAGCGTAACATTGTGTGAAGGTCAATTGGAATAAACTTCCATCTAAAATCTTTCAATCACTCCAACTAACTTATCAAACTAGATTGTTTTAATATAATATTTAAGATAACGGTGAACTATGAAATGGATGATTTGTAACTAGGATTGATCGACGATATATTTAACAATTAATTCGTTAAAAGTTTGGCCCCTTCATCAGAAACTACCACTCATCCTTTTCAGCTTCCCAGTGAATAATAGGTGGGTGATTAATAGTGATTAAAACTGATGATAAAGGCATAAAAAAGTTGGTGGAGACGACTATAAGTACGATCAGAAAATAAAAAGGCCAGCAATTATGCTGGCCTTTTATAACTTGGCACTCCCACGTCGATGACTTTCGAACTGCGGTGGCCGAACTTCTGCTCTGCGGATAAATTACCATAAAAACAATTTTTAGTGGATTATGTTACTTGGGGTTGCTTTTGGTAACGTTTTTCGCTAAAAACATTACTAAGAAATTGAATAAGTAATAAAATACATAGATAATGTTACTTATCGGTTTTTATAGTAACATTTTTTATAAAAATGGGGCCTATTGATATGAACGACAGTACCACTCGTGCAGGTAAGTATATTACTCAAGCTACCGGTTACAAATCATTTATTCCTAACCCATTGCCCCCAAATCCTCCTCTGATAATGGACGAGGAGATGGTGTACCTACTATCAGAGGCAAATTTGGCATTAGGTAAGTTATCTGGCCTCACTACGATTATTGTCGATCCAGATCTATTTGTTTACCTCTACGTTCGCAAGGAGGCACTACTTAGCTCACAAATAGAAGGAACACAATGTTCCTTGGAAGATATATTGGCGCCTGATGCTGCGGTTGAAACCCCCGGCCACTCCTCTGGAGTTGAAGAAGTTTCAAACTATGTTAAGGCCATGAATCAGGGTCTTTCGAGGTTGAACGAACTACCAGTATGCACGCGTTTGATAAAAGAGATCCATCAAGTATTGATGGAAGGAGTAAGAGGTCAAAATAAAACCCCAGGCGAATTTAGAAGGTCGCAGAATTGGATTGGTAGGCCAGGTTGTGGTCTTATGGATGCTGAATTTGTTCCCCCTCCTTTTGAAATGGTTGATGAGTTAATGGGAGATGTAGAAAAATTCATCCACGGTCAAGATAAAATTCCTCCCCTAATCAAGGCGGCCCTTATTCATGCTCAGTTTGAAACCATTCATCCATTTCTCGATGGTAATGGTCGTCTCGGTCGATTGCTAATTACCTACCTGCTTTGTTATTGGCAAATTTTAGACAGACCTCTGCTTTATTTAAGTTACTATTTTAAGTCGCACTTATCTGAATATTATAATCGTTTAATGAAAGTAAGACATAGTGGCGAGTGGGAACAGTGGATATTATTCTTTTTAAGGGGAGTGAAGGTTTCCGCAGAAATGGCCAATAAAGCAGCAGTAGAAATCCACCATCTTCATAGACAAGATAAAGAAAAATTAATGGGCAGCAAAGCATCTAAGTTTGAAATTCAGATCTTTAATGAGTTTTGTCACAATCCAGTGCTTACAGCAAAGGTCTTACTAAATAAATATGAAGATGCCAATAAACCTAAAATTCAAAGGTGCTTTGACCATCTGATTAAATTAGAAATTATCAAAGAGGTGAGTGGAAAGATTAGAAACCGCAAGTATATTTATGGAGACTATTTATCGTTATTAACAAAAGATACTTAAGATAAATTCTATACTTACAAAGATGTTTTAAAGTTCTTAATCAGAATCATTTTTATATTTTCAGGCAAAACATTTTTCTGTTTTTTGGCATCAAACACTAACCTTGTAAAACGAGTTATTGCGGAATACTTTTTCTTGGGAACTACATTATCATCATCATCTCGGTCGTTTAAGCTTATATTATTTATAAACAGTTGGTTGTTACAGTAATATATCATGCCCACGTTTTCATCTGTTGCACTATCTATTATTTTCTCTATTGTGTTGGCCGTGATTCCTTTGCAGAAATTTTCAAGATCAGTTTCCGTTATGCCATTGCCAAGAAGCGACCTTTTATCGCTTAATAAATCATTGAAAGATACTTTCCTTAAATATAAAAGACTCAGGGTATCTACGAGCTCACTCATACGCACCGATTTTATCTTTCCAAGATTATCGGTAATAACATTTGCCAGGTAGAGTGGTGAAGAGGAATATATAGCATATCTTAAACCTTGATCTTGTACTCGATCATAATCTTCGCTTAGTAAGAGTTTTTCAATATCTTCTCTCTGATATTTTTTTAATGGAAACAATCCATTAAATACTTCAGATCCTGATTGATAATATCTACCGAAAATTTTTGAATCCCAAGAATTGTCAGTTGTTTTAGGTGGGTATTTTTTATTTTTAATTAAATCATTAAGCTTGTTAAATATAGTAAATCTATCTGCGTCTGATAAGCTGTTTGAAAATAATGCTATGATTCGCGAAGAAGAAGAAACATCATTTTTGTTAATAATAGCATCCAGCAGACCATCAATGGAGGTATTCGCGGGAAAAATAGTTAACAATTTAAATTTAATATTGGCCGGTATATGTTGTTTTAACAACGTGATGTCTTCTCCATCAATGTCTTTTAATGCAATTATTTTTCTTATCTGTTCATTGGTTAATTTAGGAGTAAATGATTTTAAAAACGCCATCTCAGATAGTAAATTTTTGGCATCAACAGTAGGGTTCTTTACATGAATATAGCTAAAAATAAAGAAAAAAACAGAAGGAAGAATAATGATAAAAATCGCAATTAATCTACTCCCTCTCGATCTAGGAGCACCTGTCTTTGAATTTATGTTTATAGGAATTTTCCAAGTTGTTCGATAATCAAGTACTAGAGTATAAAATATGAGGCCTGTAATCAAGGGAAGAATAAAACCCAAAAAAGGGAAATTCACTATAAAAGAGAATATTCCAACTCCGATAAAAACAAATGATCCAATAACAAGAATATAATTTTTAGATAATCTTTTGCTCCTAAATACGGATGAAGTACTAATAGTTTTTAAATTAGTAACTACTCCATTGAATGATAATAAATTATAAAGAATTATTGCCACAAGGAATATGACCAGAGATAAGTTCTTTGCATTAGACAAAGGATCTCTTAAGAAGTCGGGAAGTATTTCATTTAGAGAGAAAGGTATTTGCTTAACATGGCCACCATTTGATGTAATAAGATTGCACATGGGTCGGTTTAATTTTATGAAACCTTCACCTTCATTAAGTGGTCGGTTAAACTTATTTAATATTTTGTCATTAGCCTTCTCTGTTAACCACTTATATTCAACTATTTGTTTGCTCTTTTCATCATAATCATAGGAGCGAAAGATGCCGTTGTTTAGTACGAGTGCAGGACAATGTTCTTTTGTGGTGGGAGTTTCATACATCAAATGGATATTACATCCACTACTCAATATACAGTCTAATGGGTTAAATTTCATCCAAGATGAAATGATGAGTAGAATAGAAAAGCTAGCAACTGATAGAACAGTTATTTCGAATAGTTGTAACAATACCATTCCTAAATGATGGAGAATAAATTTTCCTCTATCTATAGGTACATGGTATAACCAATTCATATTATTTTTATAAAATAGATTATTGTCAAAAATTACACATAATAAAAGTATCAACCATTCAACTATTAATAATATAACTAGTGTAGTTGCTATTATTGATTCCACATCTTCTTTTTGATATTTAGGTAAATGCATTATTGAATATGTTATAACTAGTGCAAAAACAAAAAAACCGGAACATAGTAATAATAAACGAGTTAGAGTTTTTTTATGATACATCCAATATATAGGTAACATGAGAGTCTATCTCCTTGTTTGTAAGTAGGTAGGTCTATAATGATTCCAATCCACTTTTAATACGGCCAACTTTATAAAGTAAAATCTCTTCTAGTGATATCTTACGTCGATCTATTAATGACGATGAAATTTCTACATCTTTAATGGCACGCGATTCAATTAGATAGGAATTACTGCCATCACTGTTGCGACCGATCCAGAACAATTCTTTATGCCCAAAGATACTATCAGTTTGGGTTTCATTGTTTTTTCTTAGTTTGACATGATTTTTCTGGGTAGTATCTATATCACTATAGAGCAACAATTTCCCTTTATTTATAATAATTACGTCAGAGACATAATTTTCAATTTCTCTAATAATATTGGTGGTAATAATTACAGTACCTCCATTATTAACAAACTTATAAAAATATTCAATAAACCTTCCTCTTGCATATACATCCAAAACTGAGGTTACCTCATCTATAAATAATATTTTGGGTTTGCGGACAATGGTTGCTATTAATACAATTTGCATCTGTTGTCCTCGAGAGTAGGCACTAAAATGTCTTGATAAATCAATTTCTTGTTCACTTAAAAGTTGTGTAAAAAGTGCTTGATCCCACCTTGGAAATACCTTCGAATAATTATTAAAAAATTCATTAAGTGGAACCGGAAAATTAAAGTTAACCCCTTCAGAAACAAAGCCAATTTCTTCCTTACGAATCCCCAAATCTTTTTCAAAAGGAATGCCTAAGATGCTACCTCTTCCTGAACTGTAAAATTCTTGTTTTGACATAATTTTTAGAAGGGTAGATTTTCCTGCCCCATTAGGTCCAAGTAAACCATAAAACCGCCCAGGCAAAATATCTAAAGAGATATCTTCTAGTACCGCTTTTTCTTCATATTCTTTGCTTATACTTCTCAGTTCTATAATTGATTCCTTTTGTTCTTTGTCCATTTTTCACCCATTTTTTTTACCTAAAGTGCTAAAAGCTAACCTGTATCAAATGCTAGATCAATACTAAGTGCTAACCATATCTATTATCGACATAAAATTATTAGACATTAATAATAAATAAATATTGATTATGGTCTATTGTTCTCGAATAAAGAAAAATTATTTTCCTGTGGGATGGTGATTGTGGTTGGTAACAAATGTTGTAGATCATTTTATTTTGATTGGATAGCAATACTGTTCCACTACTACAGTTTGGACATTTGTATAAAATAAAAAACGTATATCATTTTAAATTAGGATAAAGGTCCATCCACAAATAAGGCAATAAATCTCTAATGAGTTTTGTTTCATATTCGTTAACAGCGGCCACTGTGTTTAAGTTGTTCTTATTAATCTGGCAGATCAACTCACGACACTTACCACAAGGTGGTAGAACTTGTTTGTTGATATTAACAGCAACAATCATTTCGATTTCCGATTCTCTGTTTTTTAGCATTTCTGCAATGGCAGCATGTTCTGCACAGTAACCTAAGCTGCACGCACTATCTATACAGATGCCAGTATAGATATTTTTATTTTTAGTAAGGAGAGCTGCTCCTACAAAACCAGCAGAGCAAAATGGACTAGTACTCCGTCAAATAAGTTTTTCCGCATCCACATAATCTAATTTATACCCAAAACTTTTTCTTGCCTTATTTTTATTAAACCGCCAGTTAATGATTGTTGCCTTTTGATTTGCTTTTTTATTCCATTCTTTAGTTTTATCTCTTAAATCTTCGTATGAACCAACTCGACCATCGCCTAAACATTGTCTTGAGTACATTCCAATTGCAATTTCGGCTTGATTAAGCCAACTTCCATGCTTAGGTGTATAGTGAAATTCAAATCTACTTAATAATAAGTTCCCCGCTTCTTCACCAATGGATTTTATTATTACCTGATCAGTATGAGTTGAAAGATTATCCATTACTAAAATTATCTTTTCTGCATAATCATATCTTTTCTCAATATCCATTAAAAATTTTGTAAATTCTTGTCCATTTCTGTTCTCTGTGACTTTATTTATGTACACACCTACTTTTGGTTCTACTCCACAAAAAACATTCACTGATCCATTTCTTTCGTATTCATAATCTTTCTTTAATACTTCTCCAGGTTTCTGTGGTGTTATTCTCTCTTTTGTATCTGAAATCAACGGCACGGGTTTTTCGTCAACGCAAACAACTGGTTTTCGAGGATCATAAGTTCGTTTATATACATCTAAAACATCCTCCATTTTTTCAATGTATTCATCATCTAATTCTCCAATACACCACATTTTTTCTTGCCAAGGTTTTAAATCATGTTCTTTTAAGATGATTCGAATTTCCTCTCTGCTGATATCATCTACAATTTCTCTTTTCTTGCTTTCTTCAACTATAAGGTCCAATGTCCATCTGTAATAACCTTTTGGAGGATCAGAACATACCATTGCAACAATTCTGGATTTATCGTCATCATCAAAGTCTATGGGACGACCACACCTCTCATCATCATACAATGCAGACTCAAGCCCCTCCTCTAGATAAGCATTTCCTACATTAGTTACCGTTTTAGAATCAACGTTTAGAATAAGAGCAATGTCTCCAGATGTATAACCAAGATGGAGGCAGTTAAGAATGTTTGCTCTTCTTATCACTCTGCGCTCCTCATATTTTAAATATTCTCGAATAGCTTCTAATTCTTTACTCTTTAACTCTAGTTTTAGTGGTCCCATTACTTCCCTCTTCCGAAGAAGTAATGATCATTTCATATTTTTTTTAATAAATCATGTGGAAAAACTTATTTGACGGAGTACTAGATAAGCAAAACAAACATTGTTTAAATTATTATTTATAATAATAGTTTAAATATTTTGTATTGTAAATACAGGTTGCAACAACACTCTATAAAGAATGATATTATTTTTTTAATAAAATATTTTATTAATGTCTTTGTCTTAAAAAGTTGATGTTAATAGAAAAAGTTATTAACATAAGATTATTTCAATTGACGTAATTTTTATTGAAATTTGATTTTTTAAAATCTGATAGGTATTTTAATGAATGATAATTTATTAAAACAATATTTATTCTCCAAAAAGATTTGTTGCAATAGTAACCTGGCCATAGCTCAACTTGTAAATGATCCAAACTTGATTAGGCAAATTCAAAAATTAAATGGTAAATCATTGACTACTATTATTGAAAAAATTGGTTTAGAAGATTGTGGAGAAATTTTAGCATTAGTTAACAATCAACAATTAAATCAAATAGCTGATGAGCTCTTATGGAACAATAACAATCCAGGGGAAGAAGAATATTTTGATGATCAAAAATTTGCATTATTACTAGAAGTTTTATTAGAAGCGGGAGAAAAAGAAACAGTAAAAAAAATAACCTCAATGGATCAAGATTTATTAGTTTTAGGTCTATCTCAAAGCGTTTTGGTTGTTGAACTAGAAGAATTGGCCATCAGAATATCTAATAAAAAGTATTTTGGACATAAAGATGATCTTTTGGAAAAAACAATAGAAAGTGCATTGAGTTTAGAATTAGAAAAATATTTGATTGTAGCTAAAAATGAAAAAACATGGGAAAGCGTTATAAACTTATTGTTGATCCTAGATAAAAATGATCATAATTTTTTAAAAATAATTTTTAATCGTTTAAGCTATTTATCTTCTGAATATATAAATGAGAATGGAGGATTATATCAAGTTCTTAATTCTGAGCAAATTTTATATTCTGATGTTGTGAGTGACAGAGAAGATAGACGAGAATCAGAAGGATATATATCGCCACAGACAGCATTTGCTTTTTTGCAATCAACTAGATGGTCAGAATACGATCTTTTATCAAAAGAATCCCAAGATCCTATAACAAAAAAATATTTTGATAATTTTATATTTTCAGAAGAAGAGTTAAGTATTGCTATATCTAAAAACAATGCGTTTGTTTTAAACTTACTAAATAACAATGTTTCGGAAACGAAAGATGATGATAATGATCAGGCCAATATATCATTAGATTACAAATTAATTATCGAATCAAAAAAAGAGTGGGACAAATGTTTTAGCTTGCAATTGAGAAAAGAGCTAAATTATCTAGCGAATATATTAATTGCTGGTTGTCCTTTTCAAGGTGATCGATTTAGACCACTTAATGCCATAGATGCAGTCTTAGGCACTTGCAATTTGGCAGCAGAAATAGAAAATTTTTCAAATTTAGAAGAGGCATTGAAAAATAAATCGTTAATAAAGCTCTTTAAAATTGGATATAACTTTTTATTTTGGCAGGTGACCATTAAAGCTGCTACTGAATTAAATCAACATTTATCTAATTTAATTAATGATGGTGTTTTAGAAATAGATCTTTGGGTTGAACGCCAATTAATAAATAATCAAAGAATTTTAAATAGAGTAATAAAGAAATTTTTAAAAAAAGAAATCAATGATTGTACAATGCTTTTTAAACATGACTTTGATTTTTTACAAATAATATTCGATCAAACAACTATACAAACTATAAAAGATTTGGTTACAGAATTTCCAACTATTAATTCTATCTTTATAAAAAATAAACAACAATTGATTTTAGTTGATTCATTTATTGAAGAGATAAAAAAATATCATTAAAATTCTGTGATGTTTTTTTTTAGAAATAAATTTATTTATAAATATTTAAGGGGTTAACATATTCAAGTATCTATGCTGCAAAGATATCAGAATATAAAAATTTACATACACAGCAATTTTGTTAAAAACTAATGGTTATGAATGAAAATATGCATCTCTAATATTGACCAAAATAATATCCAAAATGCAAGATATTATCTCAATACCCACGAAGACACATCCCAATTTCTGATTAATAATTATTATGAGCATGGACCGATACTCACTGCTCATAATAATAGTGGAAATTTCAAAATAATTCATGATGAAGAAAAAATAGTAGGGGTTTTTTGTCTTGCAAGAAGAGGTAATCTTCTTGTTCAGATGGATGGAGATTTTTCGGAAATCATTTTAAATTCTTGTAAACATGAACCTATTAATTTAAGAGGATTTATTGGTGATTGGTGTTCTATCAAACCAATCTGGAAGCGTTTTAAAGAATCTAATCCAGACTATGTACCAAGCATAGAATCTAAAGAAATACTCTACTCTTATGAACTTCATTCGTATGATAAAAAACTAAAGCATGATTCTCATGTTCGCCTTATGCAAAAATCTGATTTTAAGCAGACACCAAATTCTTTTAATAAAGCTAAAGCTTTCAAATGAAGTTTTTTTCCGATCCCTTTATTTTGGTAACTATCAATAACGGAAATATATACTATTGTACCATGGTTATTTTTTTTATTTATCTCGCAAAGAATGATTCCAATTGGTTTCTCAGCTAAATAAGCTACTATCCATAACCTGGGATCAAAATAATCTCCTTGAAGGTTTTTCAGACCTTCCTGCGTTTTCATCCTCCGTATACTAGATACATTATTTGTTACTTCTAAAAAAGGAGCAGATCCACATTCCTCAAAATTCAAAAATTTATATTCATCTTCAAAAACTACTAACTGATTATAATTAACTAGATCTCTCTCGTATAACACTTCAGTTTCATCAACAATAAATTTGCATTCAAGCAGATAGTTGTGAAGAGACTGATCATGCTTATTGCTTAATTGAATCGCAGGACTTATCAAATCGCTTCTCTTAAGAGTTGTCGTCACTACATTTTTAAGTTCAATTAATGGACAGCAAGGTTCAGGTAATATGAATGGATATCCGACCGAAAATTCTTTAACAATTATGTTATCTTGCATATTTTAAATTCTTTTTTTGTCTGCACTAGAATGTTACAAAAATCTTTTTATTATGAGATTCAATTCTAATTTTTGATCCATACGGCATTGGAATCTGAGGGTCAGTATGACCAAAATCCAAATTTTGTATTATAGGAATTATTGAATTATATTTTCTGACAATTTCCAATGTCATTTCTCTGTGCTCTTTGCAATATTCTTCTTTTTCTTTAGTACTATTTTGTTTGTTAAATTCCCAAGCTTTTGGCCTTCCAACTAGTAATCCTTTAATCCTTTCTAAAATTCCTCTTTCTCCTAATGCTCGATAAATTCTACGAACGGAGTCTGCAGAGGGCATCTCTTCAGATGTTTCTGCTAAAAGAATAATATTTTCAAAATCATCAAGGGTGGGAATAGCAGTAGCATGCCTTAATAATTCATCAATTGATTCAATACAACCTCCCCAAGTTATACCTTCAGCATTTTGATCTCCTTCCCAAATCCATCCAACATTTGCCTCATACAATCTTTGTTTGTTTAGAGTTTCAGGATCATTCCAGTTCAGCCCGATGTCGTTATAAACTTTACTCGCTTGTAGTTCAATTTCACCATCATCAAACAATGCGTGTTTTAAATATTTAATCGTATACTCATTCATTTTACCTTGTTCTGCAAATTGGACAAAAAGTGAACCGCCGTAAAATGAAGGTATCCCATTTAGCATAAGAAAATTTGCAAAGTGAGTGTTATCACTGTATCCAAAAAATGGTTTAGGATTATTTACAAATGGAGTTTTAGGCAAATTCTTAATGTAAGTTATCTGATCATCTCCTCCAATTGAAGATATGATGGCCTTAATGTTTGTATTCTCAAATGCATCGATCAAATCTTTACTTCTCTCTTCTGCTGAAGCACCAATTTTTTTAGTGGTAGGAAACTCGACTGGTTCAAGTTCAAAAATCTCTTTTACCCTTTGTAAACCAAGCTCATAAACATGTGGCCATCTTCCTGGTGCTGCAAATGATGGAGATAAAATTGCTACCTTATCACCTTTTTGTAATTTTTTTAACTTCACCATAGAATAAAAATGCCTCCTTTCTTCCATTAATTAAGAGATCACTATTTTTTTAAAAGCGTTGTTATTGTCTGAATTTTCATAGTAATCTAATTGTCATTAACCTTCTATTTGTCTTTTTTTATAGCGTAATTTTCAAGAAGTTTCCTTTCCTTTTCAATCTCCGCAATCAACTCTTTTTCTGAAGGGATACTAAGTTTATATTTTGATGCAAAAATATCTTTTTGTTCCTCTGGAAGAGTTATCTTAACAACAGTATCGTTTTTATCAGAACAAAGAAGAATTCCTATTGGGTCATTTTCTCCCTCTAGTTTTTGAGTTCGCTTGTAGTAATTGAGATACATCTGCATTTGCCCCAAATCCTGATGAGTGAGTTTTCCTAACTTGAGGTCAATAAGGACAAAGCATTTGGCAATTCGATTATAAAATACCAAATCAACATAGAAATGATCGCCTTCAAGTGTGATTCTTTGTTGTCTACCAATAAAAGCAAAACCTTTCCCAAGTTCCAATAAAAAATCTCTTAGATGTTCAATGAGTGCCGATTCCAGTTCTTTTTCATAGAGAAGTGATTCTTGTTTTAATCCCAAAAATTCTAAAATATAAGGGTCTTTCACTAAATCATGTGGGTGGGCAATCTCGTGACCTTTATGTGCTAATTTTAAAATAACTTTTTTGTTTTTACTTAAAGAAAGTCTTTCAAAGAGAAGTGAGGCGATTTGTCTTTCTAATTCTCGAACAGACCATCTTGTGGTCACTGTCTCCTTCAAATAGAAGTTACGGGCATTTTTGTTTTCTACTTTGCTAAGTAGTAGATAGTGGCTCCAACTTAAGTTCGGAATTAGATTTTTTTTTGAAGGGAAAAGCAAATATATCTGTCTCATCTTTCGAAGGTTAGTAGGAGAAAATCCTTTCCCATAATCAACTGCAAGTTTTTTACTCAATTCTTGAATGAGACTCTCTCCATATTTTGCTCTATCTTTTCCTTTTTGTTCTTCTATAACAATATTTTTTCCAATTTCCCAATATGCCTTAACCATTTCAAAGTTTACAGCCCTTGATATTGAAGTTCGGGCCTCATTCAAAATAGAGCAAACATTGGTATAAAATTTTTGAGTTACAAGGGATTTCATATTCTCCAATCCTTTATTCAAATTCAACAGACACTTAAATTTATTCTAATGCTTAACTTATGGGAAACACAGCATTTTTATCTCAAATTCAACAGACACAAATAGACTTTTGTTCTCTCTATATCCAAAAGAGGGAGTGCTAATAAATATAGCGATTATATAAATATTTGTCCAATAGATACATTTTATCTGGTCAATTTATCTGTAAATGTACTTAGTGATGGCAAACCCTTTGCTAACTTTATGGCCAAATCTTTTTCCAATGCTTGATAAAATTTTAATGAAGAAACACCTATAACGTAGATCATACAAAATTTAAAAAGAAGTTCAAATATCGTTTTCATTTTTATAATTCCTTACAAGTAAAAAATATTTTTAATGCTATTATTATTACCCCTGTCTCAGGGACTATTCAGACATTTTCTAGTTGCTACCATTGCCAACAATGCTTTTAACTATTGTTAGTAAAGTAGTGACCTGATGATCATTTGCTCGCGATACTAATTCTTTGATTTCATCTTTAGGTGTAATTTTTTCTTTGAAATTCTGGGCACGCTCATAAAAACTTTTAATTTTGATCCCACCATAAATGGCCAGTATCCGCTCAAGCTTCTCTGCTTTCTTTGGAATATCAATGCGACCATTTTCAAGATGAGCAATATAGCTATCGGATAGACCAATCTTTTGACCAGCGGCCCTCATAGACAAACCGCTCTCCTCTCGAAGTTGTTTCAGTACTCGCGCTTCATTGGTCATGATAATCCTAGCACTACGTTTGTTTTTCTTTTCTTTCTTGCCCATAAAAAAATCTCCTTGCCGTTTTTTTCACTACATGCTTACTATGTATGTAGTAGGTTACTATGCATAAATGCATTCAAAGAATTTGGGCCAGAAATTTTGTTCTCCATGCTTTTGTGATTGTTCTCCATATGAGTGCTATGGAAATTGGTCTGAAATGTTGCGAGGATATTAGCGATGAAGTGGAAGTTGCCCTTGATAACTACTCATAATCGCAGGTATAATTTCTACAGCATCCTTGGAAAAGTGGAGAACAATTTCTGGACCTACAACCCGCATTCTCCACCACTACCCACGTCTACTTTTTAAACTCTCCAAAAATTCACAAAAACATTAATATTAACAATCAGTTAGACAAGTTGGGGTTCTCTCAGTTCTTCTCTCTTATATCACGGGAAATCACTCGAAATAACCCCAGTTGGAAACACTTTGTAGGGACTGAGTCCCCTACGGCCATCAAAGTCCCTACAGGGATTTTATACAAGATTCAACCAATTCAATGAGCCGAAATATACAGACACATCCTAGTAGTCGTCCCATGCCTGTATTTGCTTATCTGCACTCTAATTTTACAATAATCAATATCATTGGAGCCCTATTAATGAACAAACAAGAAGTAACTCGTTGTAATAAATGTTTTAGACCCAAAAAAAGCAAACATCCTTGTGGATGTGATTTAATTCCTTCAAACACATTAGAAAAAATTCCCAAGGGAAGAGAGACTTCCGGTGATGGAAATCCTACTCTTCATTTAAAATTTTTCCATCCTTCTTCCGGTTGGAGCTGGTATGTCTGTGAATACGATCCAAACACTGACCGCTGCTATGGTCTGGTAGATGGTGACTTTTTAGAGTTTGGAGATTAGCATATCCTCTGGCCCAAAATTTCTCTCCATTGAAATTTCTTTTTTTCCCAGAAAATTGGCGTGCAATAGCGATTGCACTTTTCCCTTTGATATAACCGATCACCTCAGATACGGAATATTTTGGAGGAATCTTGATCATCATGTGAACGTGATCCTGGACCATGTGTCCTTCCAAAATTTCACTTCCTCTTTGACTCGCAAGTTCCTTCATTTTTGGTCCCAAAAAAGTTCTCACCTTTCCATAAAGAACTTTTTTCCTACAATAAGGTATAAAAACTACATGATAAATGTGTTCCCATCTGGTATGACTTAAATTGTCGTAAGACATATAAAACTCCTGTTGAAGCTCGCCAAGCTCAATGGGAGTGTCTTACGACAATTTACTTCACGTCAAACATATTAAATCCAAGGGTCAAACCTTAAGTAGTCACACTGGCAAAGCCAGTGGTTTACCTATCCTAAAATTATTAAAATCATCAAACAGACTTGCCGCTGTCACATAGCTTTTTTTGAGAAAAAGTAAAATCCAGTTTTCCTATACTTTTATTGGTACTTACAAAAAATTGCAAATTGAATCATGGCCCAGTGATTAGCAATTGGGACAAATTGAACAATCGTCATTTTTTATATTGGTTCAGCTAAAGTGATGTAGCTGGAGGATCATGCTCACACCTAAGAGATAAAAAATTGGTTTGTTTTAAACATCTTCTCCCCTTTTCATGCCACTTTGAAATTTCGAGAGCATTTTCAAATGATGGCGAAATATGAATGCGCTCAGCTTGACCATAATTTATAGCAAAGGCAGTGTTGATCCAAGGGGAACCAGAAAATAAATATCCGGCAACAATTATCAGTAAAAAAATATTAAAGCAAGTGGCAGCTTGCTTAATTTTTATAGACTCATTAATAATTTTAGCACTATTCTTCAGTGCATACTCTTTATCATGGGAACTCATGCTAGGGGCCTGAGATTTTTTTTCCTGTGATATTTGGTGACCAGTTTTATTTTTCCTTATGACTGCTTGAGGTGATCGTTTCTGTATTACTTCACCAATCGATCGTCCAGGAGGAATATTACGTGGTGGTTGATAAGTTGAGGGAGTTCCAATTTTTTTTAATATTTTTGGATACGCTTTCTGCATATGTCCCGGAGAAGATGTTGCTCCTTTTGGATTACATAGCGGATAACGAAGCCAAGGTTTAATGTGATAAAAAATATTTTCCGCTCTTCTAGCAAAGAACC
>JADGAM010000066.1 GCA_015232015.1 Oligoflexia bacterium
TTGATTTTCAGGAAATTAAAAAGGATTCTCGTGTTCCAATTGTTTTTTTAATAAATGGATTTGGAGGATGTTCTCCTTGTATTACCTCATTATTACAAGAACAATTAGGGCTGCAAGGAATACCTACTTACAATTTAGATTGGAATGATATCTGGCGTAGACAAGCAAGCAATTCAGATCTTAACGATTCAGTTCTTCTAAAACAAATGAAGGAAGAGGTACTGCCTCTTATTCCAGCGAATCGCCCAATAATTTTAGTGGGACACAGTTTTGGTGGCGACTCTGCTGCTAAAATTGCTCAAAAAAATACTAATAGGAAATTTGCTTTAGTTGCAACTCTCGACCCTGTTGAGTTGGGTGGGCTTCGTTGTCGTAGAACTATCACTTCTAATGTCTTAAATTATCATAACCGATGGACTGGAAATTCTACTCTAGGAATTCCAGTTAATGCCTCCGCTTCGGGATCACTCATATATGAAGGATCTTCTATAGCAAATGATCAAACAAATGCTACATTTGCTCGTTTTTGGAATGGAGGTGCGAAGAAAAGAGATTGTCCATTACTAGATTTTACTTGTCACGGAAAATATAATGTTAGATTAGCACATGGACAAGACGTCTCAAGTGGAAGTGTCTTTGATGATCCTATCGCCCAAGATGAATATCTTCAGAGAGAAATTTTTGATAAAATTATGAAAATCAAAAATTCACCATCAGCACCACCAGCATCATCAGCAGGAACAGATATAAATGTTCAACCTGATTATATGAAATATTTGCCAGTTATCATTAGTCTCATTCTTTATTAATTTATTATTAACTTTTACAATCAACTATTAAAATTAATTTGGAGGTTTTATGTTCTTCTTTAAAATTTTGAAAACTTTGGTCTTAGTCACTTTATTAACTGTAAATATAGCTTACGCTGGAGAAGGTACCGGTTTCATTAAAGCATTTGGTGCCAACTACGGTGGTGAAAATCGAGATGCTGGTTCCTACTATGTAACATTTGAGTCTCGGAGTGGTCAACCAACTTGCGCAACAACTAATTCATTTTACACAAACGATAAGGCATTAATGGCGGTATTACTATCAGCAAAGATGGCCAATAAAATGGTAAAAGTTACTGGAACAGACAAATGCTCTATCCATGGCAGCTACGAAACACTTTGGGCCGTACAAATTCTGGATTAATTAAACTGCAGCAACACATTGTTAATTAGTCATTGTCGCTTTCGCGTCAGCGACTAATTAAATAAAAATTTAAAATGTATAAATGTATAAATGTATTATACATACAAAAGAAAATTGCCATTATGAAATTACTTCTATCACTATTTATCATATTAACACTGCAATCATGTAGTAGCAGTAACTATAAATTTTATAGTACTGATGAAATCCAAAAAAAGGTAAACACTAATACTACCACTCTCGATAGCTATATGCTTGAAGGGGGAAGTTGGGTGAACAATCAACCACTTTATGTAAATCGTGATTTCGATTTTGCAATGGCCATGTCGCTAGAAATGATTGGTCCTGCAATTGCTGCTGGCAAAAGGATAAGTGATAATCAAGAAAGTGCAAAGTTGTTACAAACTATGCCAGAGATAAACTTATCCGCTAAAATAAAAAAATATTTTTCGGATTATCAAATGAGGTATGAGCAAAAAGATAATCTGTCGAATAAAGATAAAATTCCAGTTAAGATGTTTGGCCTACTTTATGGAGGAGACAAAGCACGCTTATTAAGTATTTTAGAGGTAGATAAAGATAAAGGTAACCACGCCGAAGAAAAAGCTAAAAATAACGAATCAATATCCTCTCTCCTTGCTAATAATATTGGCACACAAAAAGATATGGTATTAAGAGTAATTCAAGCTTCCAAAGAACTACCGTTAACAGGAGAAACTTCATGGACTGCAGGCGAGGGGACAAATATACAAAAATTCCTTGAACAGAGTGCTCCTCGTTTAGTTTCTTTATTTTGGAGTTATCAAAGTAATTTTATAAAAGAAAATAGTAATCTAGCACTCCCAGCGAAGATAGAAAAACTTACTTTGAACCAAGATGTACAATGTAGCTTAGGAGGAAATCTTATACTCAAAGGGAAAAATGTTTCCAAGGATCAAAAAACTTATGTTTTTGTTGCTGACAATATGCCTAATACACTCATCTCTTGTGATAGGTAATAAAAATGAAGATTAAATAAATTAAATGTATAACTAAGTGGTGAAAATAAATTCACCTTTAAAAAGGAGTTTCTCGTATGACTATTTTAAAACAGCTAATAATTATTTCTTTTTTTGTTCTGGGATTATTCACTATTGTTCCCCAAAATTCACAAGCATGGGAGGGAGTTTTTACGGGCAAGATAGGTAGAATTGATGTTACTGAGAAAAGTAACTTTGGATTTCGTGTATTTCCAGTTGGTGCTGGTCCTCTTTGTGGTACGGGGACAGAAAATTGGGGGTATGTACACCAAGATTTAGTTAACTACAACATCATGGTATCTACTCTTCAACTGGCATTTGTGGCCCAAAAGGAGGTTGGTTTTCATTTCACAAGATTATCTGGAACTCCTTATTGTAGTATTGGATATATTTCAGTTGGTAGATAATTGGTGTGCTTGGGTATGTCTTTATCTAGATTTATTACCATAGCTATTTTTTAACTTCTTCTTTGTTTTTTATAAAAATTCTTTTGCAGAAGAAGAACAGCTGAAACCGGGGCTACATAGTTATTCATTAGTTTAAAATCTCCACAAAGAAATAATGCTCATTAATTGACCAAATTACTCTGATCAAGTATTTTTATTTTCTTTATTTTTTATTTTCTATATCAATGACCAATTATCCTAAACAAAATTATAGATTTTCTTGACGAATTACCCCCTTAGAGAAAAAATAAAAGTAGTTAAATATATTAAAAAATTGAGAGTAAAATGGAATTGGAGCAAATTTATGCTGTCATAGAGGAGTTTTGTCAAACTTCTCATGGTAGCAGTAACTACTCAGATGATAAAATCTTTGTAATGGGTAAGGATCATTCGCATTTCGCTCCATTTTCCTATATTAAAAAGAAAGTTTCCTTTTTGGCCAACGTCACTGACTATCAAGATACTATGGCATTTGGTCTAGTCTTTGCATCATATGATTTTTTAGATGGTAATGACTTTAAAAAGTGGTACGAAGAACAATTCTCGCAAAAATTTACTCCTAAAATTTCAAAAGACATATCGATTTTATATAGACCAAGCCATAAAACTATTTTTAATGCACTTGAAGAGGTAACTAAGAGTTATGAAATTTTAAGACGTGAAAAAATATTGATTAACTCTAAAAACCTCTCTACTCAGTTAGGCGAGTGGTATGGCAAATGTATATTCGGCCTTAAACAAGTAAAATCTGCTTCTCAAAGGGGCTTTGATTTTGAATTAGATGGTAAAAGAGTTGAAATTAAAGTTCATTGGGGTGATAAATCTTCTCCTAAGGGAGTAAAAATTAAAAAATCACTTCTTGAGTTAAGTGATAGCTGCATTATAATTTATGAAACTTTAAATTTTATGATTCGTGATATTTGTTTTCTCGATTCTGATTTTGTTTTAAGAAAGTTTTCCGGTAAAGGTCACACAATATTTTTAAAAGATAATGATGTCTCTTTATATTTTTTTAGTAAATCATCAAAACACTTAAACAAAGTACTTAATAAAAATGCATTGATGACATTTGCTTCTCCTCAACTTGCAATGAAAATCGAAGGTCGCTTTTAAAAATTTCGTGTCCTCAATTTCTTGGCCTCAAAGATAATTAGTAAAGATTATACCTAAGCAAACGACATTCAATATCCCCATTAAACAATTCAATTCGACTACTAGTTTGCAGTGATATTTTTTTTCTTAATTCTAAATTCCCTGTAAAAATGTAAGCTCGAAAGTCTTTGAAATTTTGTTTAAAATTTTCTCCTAAATCATGATACAACTTTGCTAATTGATCATCATTATCATCCGTATTATTATCTCTCTTATCTCTTTCATCTGTATAATCTGTCTCCAGCTCTGCTCCTAAACGTTTTCCATAGGGGGGATTTGCAAAAATAATTCCTTTATTTTGATTCTTGTTTAAAGAAGGAAGTTTTAAAGTAGTAGCATCTGCCTTCTTAATAAAGATCACATCATTTGCAAGTTTTACTGAAAGTTCTCTCTCAATGAAAGAGATGTGAGTTTTAGTAGTAGTAAGAGATTTGGCACTAATATCGGAGGCAAAAATTGAAATTTTATTATTTAATTTATATTGCTCTCTAACACTCTTTAAAAGCTCTTTGAATTTCATTCTAAATTTTGCATTCTCTTTAAAGAATTTTAAATTTTCTATCGTCCATCTATGCTTTAATCTTTCAGCGCTATCATTAATTAATGCTCTTTTAACTTTAATAAATGATGGAGGGATATTGAGTCCCATTAGCAGCGCCTCAATGGTCATAGTTCCAGATCCACACATGCAATCTATAAAACACTCATTCTGATAATTCCATTCGCTAAGATATAAAATACTGGCCGCCAAATTTTCCCTCAAAGGAGCAGCAAAATCATTCTGACGATAATGGCGGTTTCCTAGTGGTTCGCCACTAATATCAATTAAAATATCTACATTATTATTTTCAAAATATAAAACAATTGGAATATCCGGAAATGCCGTATTAACATTAGGTCTTTGACCTACGTTATCTCTAAAGGTATCTACTACAGCGTCTTTTGCAATCTGAGAAAGATAATGAGAATTTAATCTTTTATCTAGGCCTCTTCCTAAAATGCAACTTACTTTGATGCTCTCTTTGGCAGAAAAAATTTCACACCAATTAATCTGTCTCACTGTTTGGTATAATAACTCCTTCTCTTGATCTTTTTTTAACTTAATCTCAAAGTTCGCTAACTTTAAGTATACTCTACTGGCCACTCTAGAGTTTAAGATAATTTTAAAAGCATCCTCCATATTCCCAGTAAAATGCACTCCTGCAAAGGCCTTTTCATCTGGATTTTGATTAATAAACCCTAAGGCCTTTAACTCTTTAATTAAAACCTCTTCGCATTTGCGATTGCAGGATATAAAAAAATTTTTTTCTGCGTTATCGTTATTAAGGTCGTTAAGATTATAATAGCTGTAATTATTTTGCATAAGATTTTTAAAAAAGTTAAAAATTAAAAGATTATTAATGATTTATTTTGTGCTTTATTTATTACAATGTTTCTTGATTTATGGATATTAAAATATGAATATTAAAAAACATAAAAACATAAAGTCAGATCTAATCTTTAATTCAGATCTAATCTTTAATTTAGATAAAATAAAAACCTAAAAGAAGAAGAGAGGAAATTATTTATGGGTATGGGTTGTTGCAGTAATTTTAGTGACTACAAAGTAAAAGATATTGAATTAGCTCAGTGGGGACGTGATGAAATCACTCTGGCAGAAAAAGAAATGCCAGGTCTTATGAGTATTAGACGTGAATACGCTTCTAAAAAACCACTTAAGGGAGCAAGAGTCTCTGGTTCATTACATATGACTATTCAGACTGCAGTTTTAATTGAAACCTTAGTTGAATTAGGCGCAGACGTAAGGTGGTCTTCATGTAATATTTATTCTACTCAAGATCATGCGGCCGCGGCAATAGCAAAAGCAGGCGTTCCAGTATTTGCTTGGAAAGGCGAAACCTTAGAAGAATATTGGTGGTGCTGTTTAAAATCTCTCACATTTCCTGGTAACAAAGGACCAAACTTAATCGTTGATGATGGAGGAGATGCCACTTTAATGATTCACAAAGGATATGAGGCCGAAAAAAATTCTAAAGTTCTAGATATAAAAACTGAAACCACTGACGAAGCGGTACTTCTAGATATTTTAAAAACAACTCTAAAAGAGGATAAAGATAAGTGGCACCGAACAGTTAAAGAGTGGTATGGCGTCTCTGAAGAGACTACTACTGGAGTTCATCGTCTCTATCAAATGGAAAAGGAAGGCAAGTTGCTTGTTCCTGCAATTAATGTAAATGATTCGGTAACAAAATCAAAATTTGATAATCTATACGGCTGTAGAGAATCTTTATTGGATGGAATCAAGCGTGCCACTGGTGTAATGATTGCTGGAAAAACTGCAGTTGTTTGTGGATATGGTGATGTAGGAAAAGGTTGTGCTCAATCACTTCGTCATCAGGGTGCTCGGGTTCTTATAACTGAAATTGATCCAATATGCGCTCTACAAGCTGCAATGGAAGGTTATGAAGTTGTAAAGTTAGAAGATGCTTTATATGAAGCTGATATTTATGTTACCGCAACTGGAAATTACAATGTTGTTACTCTAGATCATATGAGAAAAATGAAAGATCAAGCAATTGTTTGCAACATTGGTCACTTTGATAATGAGATTGACGTCTCCGGATTACAAAAATTTCCTGGCATGGTAAGAAAAGAGATTAAGCCTCAAGTAGCAACTTATACATTTCCCGATGGCCACGCTATTATTTTATTGGCCGAAGGTCGCTTAGTAAATTTAGGCTGTGCTCAAGGACATCCATCATTTGTTATGTCTTGTTCTTTCAGCAATCAAACTTTAGCACAACTTGATCTTTGGAATAAGAGAAATAATAACCCTATAAAACTAACCAATCTTTCCAAGAAACTTGATGAAGAAGTTGCACGTATGCATATTGGGAAAATTGGAGTTAACTTAACTACTCTAACCGAAAAACAAGCTCAATATATTGGTGTATCTCAAGATGGTCCGTACAAACCTGATCACTATAGATATTAAATATATTGAAATTGAAAGGCATTGAAGTGCTAAGGTTAAGGTTAAGGTATTAAGGTACTAATAAGGTATTAAAGATGAAAATTTTTTTAGCATCTGATCACGCAGGTCCTTCGTTAAAAAAAGATTTAATAGACTATTTAAATAGTGATATTGAGTTTCGGGGTGCTGAGGTTATTGACCTTGGCACTCACGATGCTGATCAAAGCGTAAATTATCCAGATTTTGCAATCAAATTATGTAAGGAGTTGCTTGAGGCAAATAAGCTAATTGATACCACTGATATCGTAAGTAACTTTGGAATTTTAATTTGTGGTTCAGGTATTGGGGTTTGTATGGTCGCCAATAGATTTAATGGAATTAGGGCGGCCCTTTGTCGTTCTGAAGAGGATGCTCGTCTATCCAAAGAACATAACAATGCCAACGTAATTTGTTTAGGTGCTCGAATGACTTCCTGTGAAGATGCAAAAAAGATAATCTTGGCCTGGAAAAAAGCAGAATTTCAGAAGGGAAGACACTCTAAACGCCTAGAGATTTTTGATAACTTATCTTAAATCTTAAAAGAAATTTATTGATCAATTACTCCAAAGCGTAACCATGCTGATGTTTTATATCTGTGAGATAAAATTTCAAAAATTCCTTTTGAAGTATTTTTATTAATCTGAGCGGCGCGAGTTGCTTGATCAGCGGCCGAATTAGAACCAAAATCTAAAACCTTTGAATCCATACCTGCAGCACCTTGACCTTTTTTACCCATAAGCTTCTCTTTCATCTTATTTAAGAAATCATCATCAGATCCACCACTACTACTGGCCGAAGACCTGCTGGCCCCTCTACCGCTCTCGAAAGTAAGAACCTTACTATCTCCACTTCTTCTATAGGCCGCTGATCCGCCTGCCTTTCCTGCATTATTAAATAATGAATTCTTATCAAGTGAGGCCAAATCACTTTTTAATGATGATAAACCCCTTCTTGCCTTTTCGAGGTCAGAGTTAGAAGCAGGTTTCGAAGCTAAATATGCTGCCCACTCAGAAGGTATAACATTATTTTTCAAAGCATCTGCTCTGCTTCTCTGAGCGGAACTTAGTGGGCCTGTTTCTGGAGGATGGATATTGGCCATTGCTCCTTTTATTGCTTTAGATACTCCATTTAATGCTCTAGCAACACCTGATTGATTATATTGCCCTCTCAACATATTTTTTAATGGAGAAATATCTGCACCCATCAAGCTATTTGCATTCATCTGTAATTCAGAAGGAAATTGCTGAAAAAGTTTATCAGCACATGTATCGTTACTTAAACACTTACAGGTAGGATCATTCTCATTGTTATTATTCACACATGAAATTGGCACTCCATTGGCAACGGTTCTATTTTGAAGCTCTACAGGCAAACAATATTTTTGATCATTCTTTGTCTCTGGTTGAGAACAATAACAATTTCTTTGAGCAATTGGATTACAATTATTTTTACCATCCCCTGTAAGCTTATTAAATTCATCTATAATATTCTTAATTTTTTTTATTGCATCTTTAACCATGCTAAGCTTAATACCATAACAGGTAATTAAAGCTGCTCCCCCTGCCGCCAATACCGCTGTCATTCCATCATGGCAATAAACAGCTAAACCGGCCCACAAAACTGTAGCTATCGACCATCCCGAAAGTTCCAACTCGATTGTTTTTTCTCTTGTTTCATATGCTCTTTGCATTTTATATAAACTTTCTATTTGATCAAAATTTTTGCCTGGAGTAGATGTGTTTAATTCTGCAGAAATTGTTTGTTCTTGCATTTTTTGCATAGTAGTTGCAACCATAGTAAATGCTTGAGCAATCAGTCCAGGTCCCATATTAGCTGCCTTACAATACCCAGATTCTTTTTTCTCTTTCATCTCTTTGGCCTCTTTGGACTCAACTTTTGCTTTATCAGTTGCTTTATCAGCTACACTATCTGTACTATCTTTTGTAGTGCTACTGCTAGATGAGTTGTTTTTTGACATTCCAAAAATTCCCAACATCATGCTAATTGAGCTAAGGGCCTGCTCAGCAGTCTGACAAATGGTCTCAACTGTCCGCTCTTCAGAAGTTCCACTGGAAGAAGTAGAACAATAAGCACCATTTTTTCCATCACTGTCACCTTTGGACTTACAAGCTTGATCGTACAATCTATCTTCATAAGCAGTATTACGATAATGATTTTGTAATTCCACCTCTTCATCAGTTAATCCTCCTACCCTATTTCTAGGATCATATGAATTGCCAACACTATCTGCATAGGAATATGGAGATGAAGCTATAAGTATTAAAATAGATATCATACATGTTAATCTTAAAATTTTTACCATACAATTTCTCTCTATTTTTTTTATTTAAAGATCCTTAGAAAAATCTTCAATCTTAGAAATAAAGTAATATGCTTTATAATTTTAATTCTAATTTTAATTTCAATTTAATCAATGTATTTGATTTATACTCTTATCTATATAATATACTGGAACAAATACCCCACAACTGTAGAGCAATATAAAACAAATACATAATACTAAACCATTTATATATTTTGTCCTAGATATCTTGTCTTGTCTTGTTCTCTTGTCGGAAGAATTTGATTAACTATGTATTTTTTTTACGTGCAAATAACACAAACATGGCCCCAGAACGATTCCAGGGTTTATGATCAAAAGAGTAAACTAAAAATTTTCTTATAGTCATCTCATTATAGTCAGGGACCCACCAATGTCTAAGTGGAATGTATTGGAGTGTATGAGTCTCTCTTAAGGTAGGATCCATATTATTAGGATCATCAATAATATAATTATAATAATATTTACTAACACTCATGGAATTTAAATTAAAAGAATAAAATGATCTTAGATCTCTCATATACCAAGTCATTGGCCAAATAGATGCACCTAAAGTTAAAAGTAGTGGTCTATCTCCCTTAAGTCCAGTTTCCATATCACTTTTAATACTAACAGCAATATCATGAAAGTTTTGAGTGGTATGTACCTGACTAATAAGTTCAGTATCGGAACCTGCACGGCTAAAATTTGTTATAATTGCCATCTTTAAATTAAAAAGACATAAGATTACAAAGGCCCAAACTTTTAAATTAAATGTAGAAGTATATTTGAATTTTTGCTCTCTTATAAAATGTAAATAAGCGGCCACTGCTAATATTAATATGGCACTTGCTATGAGAGGATAGTTGTTTAAAATTGCAAAAGAAAGATCAGTATTAATAAAATCTTCTAAAGATAAAATAGACCAAAGGCCAATTAAAACTATACAAGCATAACATAAAAAGCTTTTTAAACTATAATTTGTAAAATAGTTTAAAGCATTCTCCCAAGCAAGAAATAATTTTTCATAATAGAATGCCAAATAAACTGTCCCCGGAAAAAGAATATACAGTGCAAGCCAAGGAACTTTTTCTCCTAGATAGCTATATGTAAAGAAATTGGCCATAAACATATAACCAAAAAATGCCAATTTTTTCTCTTTCTTCATAATATGATAAGTTGTTATCGCTATTCCATGCCCTAAGAAAATAAATGGACCAAAAGAATCAAGAGCAATTTTAAATTTAAAGAAAACCCATAAAAAAGATACTTCAATATATTCTTGTCTATAGCTAATATAAATTATCAATGAAAAAATAAATGAAAAAAGTGCTAGAATTCTATACCACAAAGTAGCATTGATATAAAAATGAATATAGTGAACTATAAAGGCCACAATAAAGATCAACTCATACCAAGACAAAAAGAAAAAATTAAAAAGGTAAGGTCCTTTTATTCTTTCCATATTATGCTGATTCATCCAATAGGGAATACTTTCTCGATACAAACCATCTAAAATTGCTTTATTATATTTAAAACCTGCAGAGTATAGGTAACAAAAAATAAACGTAGAAATTGCTATCGATAAAATTAAGCGCCATGGATGTGATAAAATATTATTAAATATTCTAGATAAAAGTGTTGATTTTTCTTCTTTGCACCTTAAAAACAAACGTACAACTATCACTTCATATGCAATAAATGCGATAAGAATCACCAGATTAACGTAGACATTAAGTTTAATACACATCTGCAAGGTAATTCCTAGTAATACAAAAAAAGATTTGTTTTCATCTTTGGCCAAAGTAGCTCCATACAAGACCAACATCATCGAGGGAAATATTAAAAAATCGTGTTGAATAAAACGCGAGTAATAAATTAAAGCAGGGGAAAGCGACCATAGGGCAGTAAATGCTAGCAGCGTCGTCTGATGAAAAAATCGCCGAAAAAGTAAAGGCACAAATAAAAATATCGTTCCAATAAGTGCAAATGGGGCCCTTGCACTCCAATTTGAAACTCCCAGAACATTATAAATTGAAGGTAAGAGTGAAAACATCAATGGACCATGAAGTAGAGGATTATATCTATAAAATTTATTATCAGGATCCATATATGTATAGTAGCCGTAAATTCCTACTAAAGATTCATCATGATGATATGGTCTAGAATCTAAGGATACCCAACGTAAAGCTATTCCTAAAAAAATTATGACAAAAAATACAACCCATTCTCTCTTGGTAAAATAATTTGTAAATTCTTCAAAACTAAATCTTTTAGACATTATTCCTCCCCATGTTCATCCCCATTATTCCTTATTTCTTATTTCTTATTCCCTCTTCCTAATTTTCCCTTCCTAATTTTCCCTTCCTAATTTTCCCTTCTTAATTTTCCCATTTAAAATGTAGTTCAGCAATTTGAGCAGCTGATGGTGCAGAAGGTGATTGGGCCATAAGATCTGTGGCCGAAGTTGTCTTTGGAAATGCTATCACATCTCTGATATTGTCACTTTTACATAGAAGCATAATTAATCGATCAAGACCTAAAGCAACTCCGCCATGTGGAGGAGTTCCATATTGTAAGGCCTCAACAAAAAATCCAAATTGATTTTTAATTTGTTCTTCCGAAAGGCCTAGCAATTGAAACATCTTCTCTTGCATGCTTGGATTAAATATTCTTAAGGAACCACCACCTAATTCATAACCATTGCAAACTAAATCATAGGCCTCGGCCCTACACTCAGAGAGTAATTTATGATCATTTGAAAAGAATTTCTCTTCATCTAAGTGATGTGGGGCCGTAAAAGGGTGATGTTTAGCATAGAAGCGCCCTTCCTTCTGATCATACTCAAAAAGCGGAAAGTTATTAACCCACAAGAAAGCATAAAAATCTTTGATTATGGAAAATTTTTGAGCAAGTGCTCTTCTTAATACATCAGCAGATGCATGAGTTGCATCCGCATTTTTATGAGCAACAATGAACCACATTCCCTCTTCGCTTGCAGCTCCATTGGCATTTTTGGAATGATTTGTGTGACCAAAAATTGAATAAAAGTGTTGTAACTCTTCTTCAGCTTTTCTTAATCTCTCAACTATTTGTTGATAAATATTGCCGTCAATAAATTTTGAAATTCCACCTGAACGCTCTGTTGCTCCAGCGATGGCAGTTCCTGCCACTTTAAAATAGTATACTCCATTAAGTCCAAATGGTGCTACCACATCTTTTAAAGCATCAGCATCCTTACGAGATAATTCTCCCATTGATTTAGGAATAAAAATTGCTTTAATGAGTCCTTTACCTTCGCTTGCTGTAGCTACCACTGCAGCAACCTCTTGAAGGTTGGTAAATGCTGAAGTTGCAAAAAGATCAGTGATATTTATTTGTGGTAAAGAAAAGCGTAAATCAGGTTTATCACTACCAAAGTATTCCATTGCTACTTTATAATCCATCACTGGTAATACAAAATTACTTGGTACAGTAAAAAGCATCTTCATCATGCTTTCAATTAAATTCTTAATATAATCTTGAGTGAGAAATGAAACTTCAATATCCACTTGAGTAAATTCGGGTTGACGATCGGCCCTTAGATCTTCATCTCTAAAACAACGGCACAACTGAAAATACTTATCAGTGTTAGCAATCATTAGAAGCTGTTTTAAAGTTTGAGGGGATTGTGGAAGTGCATAGACTCTTCCCGGATGCACTCTACTTGGAACCACATAATCTCTAGCACCCTCAGGAGTTGATTTATATAATATTGGTGTTTCAACCTCTACAAAGCCACAATCAATTAAAAAATTTCTTACTTTTTGAGCAGTATTTGAACGAAGAGTAATTATATCTTGTAAATTTTTATTTCTTAGATCGAGATAGCGATACTTTAATTTTAACTCTTCAGTTGCTTGAGTCATTGAGTTTGGAAGAAATGGCGGTTCTTTTGCCTTAGATAAAATTACAACCTCTTCAACTAACACCTCAATCTCCCCAGTTGGCATCTTAGTATTTAATGCCTCCTTCGGTCTTGCACTCACACTACCTTTGACTTTAATTACCGACTCTAGTGAAATTTGTTTTAGTATATTTAAATCACCTTTATAATTTGCAAATGATAATTGAGTTAAACCATACTTATCTCTAATATCAATAAATTGTAATCCTCCTAGATCTCTATTCTTATTTACCCAACCACACAAGGTTACACTCTCTCCAATATTTTGGGTTCTCAACTGCCCGCAAGTATAATCTCTTATCAGGCCATTTATTACATTTTTTACATTTTTATCCATAATTTTATCCATACTTTCATTAATGTTTTTATTAATACTCATAGGTGAACTCCACATTTTTTAAATTTTTAACTTGAAACCAAGGATCTAAAGAAATAAAGATATGTTATACTAAAGTTGGTTTTTTTAGTAGAAGAACTTAACATACTTTTTTTATCAACTACTCTAACTGCAAACCTATAAAAACTAAATGAAAAATAAAATATTTTTTATAAAAATAACAATAATAACAACTCTTTTATTTCTTTCATCCCTAACAACTAATACCAACTCTTCTACTACTACCACTACTAACATAGTAAATAACCGCACCTTAAGTTATTACGATAAAAATCCCTCTGGAAAAATACTTTTACCCTCAGGTAAAAGTATTAAAGTTAAATTTGCTTTGAATGCAGAGGAACAGATGTTGGGACTACCAAGAATATCTCCTCAAAATTTTGCAGATGATGATGCTCTTTTATTTTTTAGCAATAGGGATGAAATGCGAAGTTTTTGGATGCCTGACACTTATTTTGATTTAGACATAATATTCATCGATAAAAATTTAAAAGTTCTACACGTTGAACGAAATGTACCTCACTATCCGCATGCAATAAAAGATGACGGCTCAAACGTATCAGAGATTCCTATAACAAAAGCTTTCATGTGTCGTCACGTGATTGAGATGAGTTCAAAATCCAAACTGGCAAAAGAGATCAAAGTTGGTGATACGCTAAACTGGTTCCCTCCAAAACAATTAGAAAAACTCAAGAAAAAAGAGCTTCTTGCCTCTGTGGCCATGAGCCTCAAAGATGTTATGAATAAAATAGGAGAGGATTTTGAAAAAATAAATCCAAATACTAAAGTCTCATTTAACTTTGCATCCTCTGGACAATTACGAGCGCAAATTGAAAACGGTGCGCCTGTTGATATCTTCGCTCCTGCTTCATCTACTGATATGAACTTTCTCTTTGAAAAAGATCTGGCCATAAAAAATAGTAAAAAAGATTTTGCTAAAAATACATTGGTATTAATTACTCATAAAAGTAATAATAACGATATTCATTCTATTATTGATCTTCAAAACGCCAAGATAAAAAAAATTGCTATAGGAAATCCTAATACTACTCCAGCTGGAAAATATGCTAAAGAAACTTTCGAGTATTTTAAAATTTTAGCAAATATAAAAGAGAAGATTATTTTTGCAGAAAATGTTCGCCATGTTTTGGATTATGTATCGAGAAATGAAGTAGATGCAGGCATAGTTTTTTCAACTGATGCTCAAGTTGATAAAAATGTAAAAGTTGTTTTTACTATTCCAGACAAGGTCCACCAACCAATAATTTATCCAATTGCAATTATTAAGTCTTCAAAAAATATTGAGTTAGCAAAAGAGTTTATTCAATTTGTAATTTCTGAAAAAGGAAAAAAGGCATTGAAAGATTATGGTTTTGCCTACTGATGAAATAATGAATGAATCAATATTGTTTCCCATAAGATTAACATTTCAGGTAGCAATAGTATCGACATTCCTTACTGCGATTTTTGGTATAATCATTGCTTACATTTTAGCAACCAGAAATTTCAAAGGGAAAATATTATTGGAAATCATTATAACATTACCTCTAATTCTTCCTCCTACAGTTACTGGATATTACTTAATTCTTATTTTTGGGAGGAATGGTATAATTGGAAATCTAATTTTCAAATTAACCGAATGGAATATTATGTTTACTTGGTGGGCGTGTGTATTGGCATCGTTTATTGTTTCACTTCCTCTGATGGTAAAGACTGCCGAAGCTGCCATTAAATCTTTAGATAAAACAATGATTGATACCTCCTATACACTTGGATATTCAGAAATACAGACTGCCATCAAGATAGTTTTACCTTTAGCTAAAAATGGAATCATTGCGGGAATTGTACTTTCTTTCGCTCGTTCAATGGGAGAATTTGGGGCCACACTTATGTTGGCAGGAAATATTCCAGGCAGAACCAATACTATGCCTCTTGCAATTTATTCTCTAGTGTCTAGTGGAGAATGGGATAAGACCCATTTATTGGTGTTGATTTTAACAATAAGTTCAACACTTTTTTTACTGCTGACTTATAAATTAGGTAAATCAAAAAATTGCTAGCAAAGACAAATTAAACAAAGTAAGCAAAAGGTTGTTGTCATGGGTGTGATAGTAAATGTAAAAAAATATTTTAGTGGATTTAAACTTAATGTTAATTTTATTGTAAATAATGAGTTAACTGTTTTATTTGGGCCATCTGCTTCTGGTAAATCAGTCACTCTTAAAATAATTGCCGGATTACTTACCGCTGATGAAGGAGAAATACATTTAAATGAACAAAAATCATTTTGTTCATCTTCAAAAATTAATATCTCCCCTCAAAAAAGAAATATTGGTTATGTTTTTCAAAATCACTCCTTATTCCCTCATTTTAATATCTTCGAAAATATTATCTATGGAGCAGGAGCATTCAATCATAAAAAAAATCAACAGCGTGAAATGGCATACGAATTAATTTCTAAATTTAAAATTGAAAATATTTGCAATAAGTATCCTCATCAAATATCAGGTGGACAACAACAAAAAGTTGCTTTGGCCAGAGCAATCATTAGAAAACCTTGCGCCCTTCTCCTTGATGAACCTTTCTCTTCACTTGATACACCAACGAGATTTAATATGAGAGAAAATTTACAAGCTCTCCAAAAAGAATTAAACATTCCCATGATTCTTGTTACTCATGATATTTTCGAGGCCCATTCCCTGGCCGATACTATGTTAGTTATTATTAATGGTCAGATTGTTCAAAAAGGCACTGCAGATTCTGTACTACAAACATTAAAAACTGGTGCGATAGCAGAATTAAATTTTTCAAAAAATTTTGTAGCTTATAACTTAGGAATGGAAGCTTAAGAAGATAATAAAATAAAGCTATCGATATTTAATTGAGAAACCATTTCACAATCGGTATTTTTTAATTTGCTGCTATAGTTAGCAATTAAGCTTTTTAAGTCTTCATTAAAGCTATTAAATAATTCTCGTGAACCACAGATAGTTGCTGTAAATGAAAAATTATCAGAAACTCCTTCAGTTAAAAAAGAAGGACATGTTTCATGCATTTTTTTGATGGCCATTACTCTCCAATTGCTATGATTTTGTTTGGCCAAAGGATGCTTTCTATCTAGATGTAGAAAATTGGTTAATAGTTCTATCATCACTTTATCATTGTTTTCAATTGAGTATTTTATATATCCTAACTGTTGCAAAATTTTTAGGGCGAGCATTAGCTCATGGCGAGAAATACTAAGTACTGCCAATAGTTTACAACAATCATTGCGATATTCCTCTATCGATAAAGAGCTATGAATAATTTGTATTATAGGATTTAAAAAATAATATGTCAGATTTAAGTGATTTTCATCTGAAGTATGATCTATATTTTTTGAAGTTAATTTACTTTTTATAGATAAATTTTCCTTTTGTAAGACTATAATTTCTTTCCATAATTTTTTCATGTACTCATTGCTGCCTGCACGCGAATGTCTTAATAGCAGAATTAAGTAGTTGTGAAATTTTTCCTCAATTTTAAAAAAAATTATAATTTTAAAAAATTGATCTTCGTTTAACTGATAATCATGTTTTAGTATTTTACTTAAATAGGTTTTTTGAATTTGAGTATTTTTTGCTAAATCTTGTAAAGTGATACTAAATTCTTCGCAACAAGCAATGATGAATTTCTTGTAATCGGTAAACTGGTATGGCATAAATTCATGATGGTTTTTTTGATATTGATTTTGAACATTAATTTTTATACTGTTCTTTTTCTTTTTATTCACGTTTAAAATTCCCATTGTTAATTAAAATAATAAAAAATATGTGAATAAATTATCAACTAAAACATCATAAATGAATAAAAAAATAATTTATTTTGATATAGATTATGTGTATGTATGTGTGTGTAAGATATAATAACAATTCTCAACAAAATGGAGTTCTACAATGATGAGAAACAATAATCCTTTTAGGCGATCTTTATTTTTTTTCCTACTATTAATACCCTCTCTTTTCATAAATGATTCTATGGGTGTAACTAAAATGATCAAAGGTGAAGGTGGCATGATATCCACTGGAGTTGATGGTTATACTAATGAATATAACCCATACTTTATAGGAACAGAGGCAGTTAGATATTGTATTATTAAATCAAATAATTTTTCCAGAGATTTAGAAGATATCAAAAAAGACATTTCCAATGCATTATCTGAGTGGAAAGATGCCATAGCACTAATTAAACCAGAACCCATTCCCAGCAATAGGCGCTTTCCGGTAGGAGTTCAAGGTAAAAATCTATCTACAAATTTCATCTATGAAGAGTCTTGTAAAAACGACACAGAGTTAATTTTTTACTTAGGTGAAATGAATTCTTCTATAAGAAAAGTTCTTTCTGAAAGAGCAAAATACGTGCTTGGTTTCGCAAAAAAAATTCTTAGTAATGAAAATACTGGCCGGGCAAAAGGTTATATTTGGTTAGCACCAGACAGAGGACCAGATAAATATGATTATCCCAAAAGTGCTATAGATTTTTGGAGTAATAATACTATATACTCGAATGCTTATAATTATAATTTTCACAATGTTATCCAACATGAGCTTGGACATATCTTTGGAGTACATCATTCGGAGGCCGAAGCGAGATCCTTGGCGCAAACATCTACCTTTCGTGAATCTGCACTAATTCCTTTAGATTGGATGGTACAAAGATATGTATGGCATTTGGGTAATGTCCGTTGTGGTCACTGGTATGAATTATCAAGTTCTCTAAGAGATTTAATGAAAGTGCCAAACAACGTTGGTGCTAGATTCGATTCTAAAGAAAAATATGGGATTCTTTGTATGAAAGCAGGTTTTGATAGAACAGGGACAACTGTGCTTCCTGTTGGAATAAGATTTTTTCAAGAAGATAAAAAAAGTGGAGTTATTGAACCTCTGACCACAATAACTTTTAACCAAATATTACCGCCTTCTTCAAGTACACTTATTATGTCTGGCGCATTAGTAACTAATAATGGAGCGGAAAGCATTGGTTATTACGGAATTGATTTTCAATTTTCCTCTGATACGAGACACGCATTTTTTCAAAGTCGTGACTTTATAGCTGGACCACATGCTAATTTTCAATGGGCATTTTACGATAGCAAAGGAAATAAGATAAGAAGTCTTCCAGTAGTAATAAAAATAATGGGCAGTACAGTAGCGATTAACCCAGTACTGGATAATAATTTTGCTGTGTTAAATGCTTACTCTATAGATCCAAGTATTTTAAAATTACAAAAAGAATTAGAATTGACTTGGTAGTTTACTTGGTAGCTTAGGACATTAATTAATTACACTCATCTTATTAAACATTTTCATTAAATTTAAAATTGAAAATATCTGCAATAAATATCCTCATCAAATATCAGGTGGACAACAACAAAAAGTTGCTTCGGCCAGAGCAATCATTAGAAAACCTTGCGCCCTTCTCCTTGATGAACCTTTCTCTTCACTTGATACACCAACGAGATTTAATATGAGAGAAAATTTACAAGCTCTCCAAAAAGAATTAAACATTCCCATGATTCTTGTTACTCACGATATTTTGTAAGGCCCATTCCCTTGCTGATACCATGTTAGTTATTATTAAGATCAGATTGAGCTACGACGACCGAGCAAAACCGCAGGTTTACTAAATGTAAATAGAGGATTTTGAGAGGAAAGAGCAGCTCAATCTGGCCTAAAGATTGTCTATGAAAAAATCGGGAAGTTATTAAGTTTCCATTCCTAAAGTCATTTCTCTTACGATTGACCTTGAATATTTTTTAGTTTATTTGCAAAATCATCAAATTCTTTTCCACCACCTTCTTTAATACACCATTTTTTAATTTTTTCCAAATTGAACGGGTGTTTTTGAGCAACCATTATGGCCTGGTCTAGACAATCTCTGGCCTTGAAATGGATGTAGGATGCTAATCGATCACGAATACAATCAGTAGGAGAGAAAATTTTAATGAAAGTACCATTAACTTCAACAAGATCGGGAGTAATATTAATCTCATCGCCAATGGAGACAGGAAAAGAAGCAAATTCTATAAAAAGATGCTTGCAATAGGGATGCTTATAAAATCGTCCTTCCTTTTTAAACCCAATAGAGAATAAAGTTTCATCCAATTTTTTCCTAGAAAGATCATTGAGAACAAAATCAAGATCACCAGATTCATAGGCACCGTCGGTATATATAGAAACAACAGCACACCTCCTACCAGAACCACATCAACGCCATTTTGGGCCAGATTAAAGGCCACAAATTTCCAAAGTTCAGGGATAGTGCACGTTTTGAAATTAATTTCCATTATTCCTCTTTATCACTGTTTTATTTTTTGCTCGAGGGCGGCCTCTAGTGCTAAACATTTTTTCTTTTAAATTTACTGGCATCGATTGATAAGTTATCTCTAGAATTTCTTTTACTGGCCTTGTATATGGTGATTTAGGATTGAAAAAATATTGGCGGCTTCTTCCTATTTCCTGGGATACTAACAGTCCAATCTCCTCAAACTTTTGAAGTTGATTAAGGACTGGCCGCAGAGCTTTTGATATGTTTTTAGATATAGCAGAAGCGTGGATTCTTTCGTAGTGAAAGATATTAAGTAAAATAAGACCTGCTGTTTCGTTGCCAAATAATTTTTCAATCATAATAGAATTATTATAGATCATTTTTTGATTTATATCAATCAAAAAGTAACACATAAAGATAATCCAAGTTTAAAATATTTTTTCCCCTGTGTAATTATTTAGGTAACTAGTCAGCGAGTTTTGGTAACTGGTCAAGGCCCTGAGGAAATTTTGATTCAGTTCCAGAGGAAAGAGGAGGCTTGCTTCCTGCAAGCTGCACGAATGACGAGGGAAATGGATCAAAATTTACCAGGGACCTGTGACCATATAAGTTACAGTTCCTTCTCCTTGTAAACACTATAGTACTTGACTTGATAGTAATTGACTTACGACAACTAATTTTGGGTTCGTCAGCATCTCTCTCTCATCTTCCTACCCTTAATCATTTTGTAGAAGACCATAGTTCCCATTACTTACATACCGACTGATCTTATAAACATTTTCATAAGAATAAAAATGTTCTTTTATCACACAAGGTTTTTTCAAATGTTTTGAGTCAGTTGTTGCTGTTGTAAATTTATTGTAAGAAGTATTAAATGTATAATAATTGTTATTAACATTAATTTTTCTATCTGTTCCTTCAATAACTAATTTGGGATTTTGAATTTTGGGCCAAAGGAAATTTTTAGTATATGTAGGAAGTTGATAATAATAAAAAACATTTAATAAATATGTTTGTACCCAAGGGTTTGCAATTTGTAATTCAACAGTTGAACAAAGTTGCACACTTTCCTTTATAAGATCATCAG
>JADGAM010000067.1:0-12551 GCA_015232015.1 Oligoflexia bacterium
ATATTATATAAAGACGTATCGTAATATTTTCATTTTATGTTTAATACTAAAATTTAAAAATTGGATATTAAAATAAAATAAATTATAAATCTATTTTATTTATTTTTTTAGGAGAGATGGATAATTCGTATATGAAGAATGTGATGGCGTATTTATTATATATAATTTTACGAATTTTAGGTTGGAGTTATAGATTTAAATTCGTAGGCAGAGAAAATCTTGTTCTAGCGAAAAATAACGAAAATAATAAAACCAACAATTACATTGTAGCTTGCTGGCATGAACATATGGTTGGTGCTCTCTTAAGTCACTTGGGTCAATTGTTTTGTTTGATGGCATCTTTATCAAAGGATGGAGAGTGGGCGGCCAAAGTTATAAAAAAAATGGGATACATTGCTGTTAGAGGAAGTTCCAGTAAAAGAGGAGGAGCGGCCCGCAATGAAATGCTTGAGAGTGTTTTAAAAGGTACCTGCGCGGCCATTACAATCGATGGTCCAAAAGGACCAAGAAGAGTTTGTAGAGCAGGTGTTGTAGATATTGCTATGAAATCTGCAGTGCCGATTATCCCTCTAGTAATTGCCTCAAATCATCAATATATTTTTAAAAAAAGTTGGGATCAGTTTAAATTACCATTGCCTTTTTCAAAGATAATTGTCTACTATGATAAACCAATTTATATTCCGTCAAAAATTTCCGAAGAAGAATTTACTAATTATCTAAAAGAAGTTGATAAAGCATTATTGAGAGCAGAAGAAAAGTCTTTAAGACTTTCATAAAGGAAAGAATAGCTCTTTTTCAAAAATTATTTGATCGGTGATTTTCTGTTTAATTTCATTTGAAATGCTTAAATCATTAATCAACTCATTTTTTTTTGATAAATCACTTAAATGAACCTCTTTAATGTGTTTCAAGAGAACTAGTTTATGAGATTTATTTAATGGATAAAAATTAAAGTTAATTAAATTAATAATTTCTTTACGTAAATTTGTATTGAAATAATATTCTTGAAAACCAGTTGTAGTTTGCTTTTTAAAAAATAAAATTGCTTCGCTGAATTTACTAAGTCCCTTATAAAATTCAGAGATTTTGCTGTCAGATATTGCGAATAAATAATTTGAATTAGAATTTAAATTTTTAGTGAAATTTGTAATAAACAATTTTAGCAAGTCACTTTCTAAAATATTTATATAACTTTCCATTAATAAGTTAAGTTTTTGAAATTCCTTTTGGGTGCAGCTGCTTTTATATAAATTATCAATACCTTCTTTTATTTTTTGTTTAATATTTTCTATAATAGGAAGGCGGTATTTGTTAGTACTATCAGTTGTGGGGGTGAAGTTATCAAATATAATTGAGTTAAAACCATCAATATTTTCAAGTCCTTCAAAAAGAAAATTTTTACGTAAATTTTCTCTATCATTAAAATCATCATTGAAATCAGAGAGAAAATCATTTTCTTTTTTATCAAAATAAAACTTTGCTTTATCAGAGAGAATATTTAAAAAATTATTTGTTATGTTGACAATTTTTACTGCATCCTCAATAGGAGAAAAAGAAGTATGAGAAATAGCACTCATTCTATCTATTGTGGAAGATTTTTTTAAGTATAAAAATTTCAAAATAAAAGTCGAGGCCAGCTCACTAATTTGTTCCTGCATATTGAACTTAATGTTTTCAAGTGGATTTGCAAATCTATCACTAATCTTACAATCAACATTGAAAGGATCATTTTGTTCACTATCTCCGCAAAAGATCAACTCTTTCAACTCTTTTTCACTTGGTGTTTGATTTAGGTCTAGATATCCAAAATTAATTACCCATTTATCATATGCTAATCCTTGATTTTGTTGTTTACGAATAAGAGCACCAAGGAGAGCAGTATCAGAGGTAGAAAGATAATCCATAACAGTTGAAGATATTTTGATATTATCAATATTAATATTATCGTTTAATATATAATCATCAAAAATAGAAAGATAAGTTTTAGAAGTAGTGTTGGAAAATAAGTTTCCAGCAAAATTGTGTTTTATACCTAAGGTATGACCAACTTCATGAGCAATGATTGCTCTAATGGAATCAAGGATAAATCTGTTTATAATTACATTTCTAATTCTTGGATCGCGAATATCAGAGGCAGGGGAATTAGGAATAAAAGAAGGAGTAATAATTTTTTTAGTTAAGAGATTTTCAATATAATTTGAACTTCTGCCTGCAAAGCTAGAAGGAATGTAGATCGTTGATTTTAAAATTTCTCCTGTCATGGGATCAGCACTTATGTCAGAATAAGAAAAATTACCTGTGCTAAAATTTATCCATTTTATGAGATTATATCCAGGATCATTTAATTCTACATTTTTAGGCCAGCTGCTTTCAACCTTAATGATTTCTTTATTAAATACTTTATTCCAATATAATATTCCTTCTTTTACTGCCTCAACATATTTAGTAGGAATTTCCTTGCTTAAATAATAGGTGATATTATTTGAAATATTTTGCCTCATTAGCAGAGTCTGAATCGAACTACTTGATGAATCTATCTTAGGATGGGTTTCAAAATAAAAATCAAAATTATTTTTATCTTTATATTTATCTTTTTCTTTAATGGGAAAAGTAGCATTCGGTTTATATGGCATTAAAACGATTTTTAATTCTAATGCTAAATTAATAACACTATTAATTGTAAGAGGTGTATATAAATTTAAATCATCATCAATTATTTTTTTATAATCACTTGGAAAATCTGCTCGTATAGTTTCATTTATTATTAAGTTATTATCTTTATTTTCAATTTTTTTAATAAAACTTTTATTTATTTTAATTACATTATCATTTGCAATAATTACTCCTCCCCCTAAGTAAATAGAGTTAAGGCGAAATATTTGATCCATTCCTTTCTTGAAATCAAAATGTATTTGGTTCTCGCTTTCGCTTAATATAGGAAATTCTGTAAGTAGTATTTGTGTGTCTAAAGATGAGCTTAAAATTTTTCCATTGCTATATTCAAAGAGAAAAATGGAGCTTCCTTTTTTTTCAAAATATACAATTTTATTATTTAAACCAATTCCAATAGGTAGTGGTGCTCCTTGAATTTCAGTAGTCATAAGAATGAAAGGAGTCTTTAACGAATTTTTAGTAATTGATATGGCCCAATCTTGATAGGGTGATAATGGTGATAATGGTAATGAGGTTAAAGAAGGTGAAGGCAATGAAGCAGCGGGAGATGATGAAGTTGATAAAGTTGATGAAGGTGTTGAAGGTGCTGAAGGCGATGAAGGAAGTAAAGTTGGGGAAATTGATTGAGCTGATAAATCTGGAGTTACGCTTGTTGTAGGTTGGCAAGCAATAACTATGAATGAGTTCAACACTATTGATATAATTTTGATGATTTTAATATTCATTTTATTTTTAACCTTAATTAATAATTAATAATTAATATTAATAAATGAGGCCTAAGTTCCCATTCCTTAGTTTTTTAGGTTAAGCGACCATTCATGTCAAGAGGCCATTAATAATAACAATAAAAATAATGTAATTTTTTTGTACTTTTGTTTTAGTTAAGCTCAGTCTATTATGATTTTCTCTATGAAACTAAATTTAAATAATCTTAATAAATTACTTTTGCATACTTTTAAAGATGAAGCGGAATTACTTAAAAATTTAAGTAAATTACACTCTAATTTTACCTCTGAGAGAGGAAAAATTTCAGAATACAGAGAATCTATAGCATTAATTAGTGCATACACTATGTTTTATCTTCCAACTAATATAATAAAATTTAAATGGATGATGTATTTTTTACAACATACTATAAATGATGTTGCCAAGCTGGAAAATGATATGGCCGATTGTGATTTTATTGATTTAGGAACTGGGCCTGCAACATACGTATTAGCTTATCTGGATTATTTTTCAAAATTTCAAACCAAAAACAACAAAATATACGCCATTGATTGCTCTGATTTAATGCTAAAACAAGCAAATTTATGTGTGCAATCGCTCTTTCCGATCTTTAAAGAAAAAGTATCTTTTGGAAAATGGAAAGCACACGAACTACAAAAGATAGTTAGTTCAGAGAGAAAAAAATGGCTTTTTGTAGGGCACTCTTTAGATGAGATAGGTCAAGAATCAGTACTTAACTATGTAGAAAAAATTAATCCAAAAGTTATTACATTTTTAACTCCAGGGACTAGTAGTAGCTTTAAAGAACTTATGATTATTGGCCATGAGCTACGTCGTAAAAGATACACTATGATTTATCCATGCCATTTTTCATGCCTCTCACCACCTAATGATCATTGTCCGCTGCTTAAGCAGACACAAGAAGAGAGGTGGTGTCATCAAGTAATAAAAGGAGATTTTTCAGAGGATGTTACAAGGCTATCGCAATTAGCATCTATCGACAGAAGGTATCTGCCATTTATTGCTCATATATATGTGTGTGACAGTGATTATGAAACTAATGCTAATGCTAACGCTAATACTATAGATAATAAAATGAGAGGGAGAGTTGTAAAATTTATTGGTGAAAGTAAAGCTGATATTCAATTGGATGTTTGTATTTTAAAAGAACAAAAACAATTAGTGAGAGTACAAATATTAAAAAGGGATATTAGAGATAATTTAAAGAGGGTTCGTAGTATTTTATTAGGGGATACTCTTACGTTTGAAATAAAGAAAGTAATAAGTAATGATTTTTATCGTATTGGTGTTTTTTTATGATTTTTCACATCTCAAAATCTACTGATCCATATAAAAATATGGTTTTAGAAGATTATCTTTTAAGAGAAGTAGATAGCTCCCATGAAGGCAATGATAGTAGCAGTGGTAGTAGTATAAGTAGCATACTTTTTTGGCGTAATATTGATAGTGTTGTAATAGGACGCTTTCAAAATCCTTGGATGGAGTGTGACCTTGCTGCTATGGAAAGAGAAAATATATTGCTGGTACGGAGACAAAGTGGTGGAGGAACAGTATACCATGATCTAGGAAATCTTAATTTTTCTATAATTTGTTCTAAAAATTCATTTAATAAGAGTAGTAATCTAGAGATAATAAAATCAGCATTAAATAAAAATTTTAAGTTGGATATAGAAATTTCACCTCGTGATGATTTATTGTTACAAGGGAAAAAAATTTCTGGTAGCGCTTTTCGATTTTTAAAAAATAAAGTGTTACACCATGGGACACTCCTTATTGATAGTGATTTAAATAAACTTAGAAAAGCATTAAATTCTTCACTTGCTTCAAAAATTGTGGAGTCAAAAAGTGTAGCTTCCACACCTTCAAAAGTTGTAAATATTTGTGAGTGTTTGTGTTTGCAAAATGACTGCAATAATAGTGTTGATGTGATCACTGATATTATGAATGCTATTAAAACTCAGTATATTAATAGAAGTGAAATAATTTGGTCAGAGCAAAGCATGTTAAATAATATTCCCGAATTTAATTCAAAAGTAGGAAAGTTTAAATCTCATGATTGGATTATAGCAGAGACACCATTTTTTAAGTATGAGCATAGGTATACAGATAATAAGAGTTGTCGTTTAGATGTATTGAAAGGAAAAATAAAAAAAATGGAATTTATAAGTGGGGATTTAAAACAAGTTTATGAATTTCTTGCTTAATGAGGAATTATTTTGGAGTTTCTAATTTAGCATATTTCTTTCTAAATTTTTCGATTCTTCCCTCGGTATCCATAACTTTTTGTTTACCGGAGTAGAATGGATGGCATGCAGAGCATATATCAACTTTAGATAACTTTGTAGCGGTTGATCTTGTAGTCCAGGTTGCTCCACATACACAATGCACAGTTACCTTTTCATAGGGAGGATGAATCTCTTTTTTCATAAAATGCCCTTTAATTTAAAACTTATTTTTTATATTCTTTAAAATAAAATCAAGGTTCAATATAAGGGATTTAAATTTAAAATGCAAATTTTTTATTGAAGTGCGAGAACAATTAGTAAATAATTAGTAAATAATGAGTAAAGATAGATAGAGACATTGGTAACAAAATTTTAGTGACGCAGTTTTTGGGAAAAAATTATTGCCTCAACACTATAAAAGGGATATCTTAAACAGCGATTTAACATATATTATTTAACACAGTTATTGTTATATTCTTTTTATTGCTTAGGAGTTTTTTATGGCGAAGGGTTCAAGAGTAGTAGTTCATTTACAATGTACAACATGTATAACGAGTGGACTTCCAGGTGTAAGTCGTTATTCAACCACTAAAAATAAGAAAACAACTCCAGATCGTTTAGAGTTTAAGAAGTATTGTAAGTTTGAAAGAAAACACACAGTACACAAAGAAATTAAATAATTCTTTTTTCTACATTAACACGTTAATTTTATCATCTATATCTATCAGTGAAATATAATCCTTCTTGGGATCTATTACACAGATTTTCAGAAACACATTCTCGAGAGAGAATTCCAGAAAAACATAAAGAGCTTTACGACAAAATGAAAACCATCTCTGATGGTGAATATTTTCCTGCAATAAAAGAAGATTTAGGGGCGTTTCTAAAATTTTTATGTTTGTTAAAGAAACCAAAAAAAATTTTTGAGTTTGGCTCAGGTTATGGTCAAAGTGCTTTTTGGTATTTACTTGCAACAGATTCCTCACATACTGCAGATTCAACAAGTTCTATCGAAAAAATTTATTTAACCGAAATAAAAGAGCGGCTGTGGGAGTATTACGATTCATTACCTTGGCCAGATGAATGGCAAAAAAAGATTTACTATTACAAAGGAGATGCATTTAAGGCCATAGATGTTCTTAAAGTTGAAGAGATTGATTTGGTATTCATGGATGGTCAAAAGGCCAGGTATTTGGATTTTTTTAAAAAAATTGAGAGTAAATTAAATAAGGATGCAATAATAATTGTTGATAATATTTTTTGGAAGGGCAATATCTTAAAAAATTTGAACAATAATTCATCTTTTAATAATGAAGAGATCAATGAAGAGATAAAGATCAAAGAAATGTCCTATCCTTCCGTTAAGGGCATAGAGAGTTTTTATAATTACATTACTAATTCTAGCTGGTATTCAATTTTTTTTCCATATTACGATGGTGTTCTGTTACTATATAAATAAGCAGTAACTTGAAAAAAATAAAAAATAAAAAATAAAAAATAAAAAATAAAAAATAAAAAATAAAAAATAAATTAGGTGGATTGTAATGGGAGTTAAACTGTTATTGGCCGATCCTAATAGTGAATGGTTGAAAGAAGCAGCTGATTTTTTCAGTGGTCTTTGTTATGAGGTAGAAACTTGTAGCAACGGAAAAAGATCACAACTTATGTTATACAATCATAAATTTTTCGCAACAATTTTAAATCTTGAGATACAAGATCATCCTGGTATTCAAGTTTTAAAATTTATAAAGGCCAATTATCCATCTATGAAAATCATTTTGATTATGAGTAGAGAAGAGACATTGAAGGAAAATGGTCTTGATCGTGCTTTATTGGCAAAACAAGGGATAGTAGATGTTTTTATTATGCCTTATCAGCTGAGAGAGCTACAACAATCCCTTGAAGGGCATCAATCTTTTGAAGAAATAATATCTCGTTCGAAGACAAGAGAAGGGGTTTCTGCGGAAGAGGAAGTAGATTCAAGTGATGATCAATTTATGAAGGTTAAAATAGCGGAGTTCTTTTCTACTAAGTCAGTACAGTTTGATGTTTTTATTAGATTGAGAGAAGGAAAATATTTAAAGATTTTACACTCTGGAGATACTTTTTCTAAGGAAAGAATTGATACATACAAGAATGAAAAGAAAGTAGAATATTTATACTTTAAAAAAGAAGATAGAATTAGATTTGTTCGTTTGCAAAACTATATCTCTGAAAAAACTGCTCCAAATAAAGCAGTGGCAATTGAAACAAAAGTAGGATTGATAAAAAATTTAGCGGAGGTTTATGTTGAGGGAATTTATACTGAAGGGTTAAAACCAGTTTTGATTGATCAAGGAAAAGCACTATGTGGAAATATTTACGAAGTTGTTCATAATAACAGTGACCTTTTTAAGTTGCTTAGAACTTATTCTGAAAAAAATAATTCTCTATATGCTCATTCTTATATGGTAACTTTATTTTCAAGTATGATCATAAAACAGTTTGTATGGGAATCTAAGATTGTAAATGAAAGTGTTGGAATGGCGGCCCTTCTCCATGATATTGGTAGAACAGTACAACCAGCAGAATTAAAAGAGATGTCTCCTAATAATATGACAAAAGAACAATTGGAAATATATAAAAAACACCCCGAAGAAGGGGTTAAAATTTTAAATGGATATCCTCAAATCCAAGAGGCAGTAAAACAAATAATTCTTCAACATCATGAGAGGATTAATGGTGAGGGATTTCCTACAGGATTGCGCTCTCATAAGATATTAGCATTAGCTCAGATTGTGGGAGTGGCCGATGAATTTGTGCAAATTATGGTGGATGGTGCTTTAAAAGCACCTGAAGCATTAAAAAAAATGTTGGCAGATCCTACCTGTACCAAGAGACATAGTGCTATTATTCTAGAAAATTTTTTAAAGGTATTTATTGATCCAGGTAAGTCAAATATGAATTCACTAACCTCAAAAGGGCCAACTAAGCAGTCGGCCTAATGTTATGGTTAATGTATGCTTATCTTTGTATTTATCTTTGTATTTATCTTTGTATTTATCTTTGTATTTATATTTGTACTTATATTTGTATTTGCTATGTCGGATGAAAGCATTTTTCCATCGACAAAATCAGCTATACCATAACTTTCAAGTGGTTTTTTAAGAATATCAGTTTGAAAAATAAAATTTTGAACACTAAAATTAACATAGGTGTTGTTATCAATAGTATTTATCACTCCCATGTTAAAAACAATCTCTTTATTATTATTGGAATAACTTTTAAAAACTATTTTCAGCGATGGATTGTCTAATGAAAAATTATTCCAATTAATTTGATCTTTTATGTAATTTTTTTTGAGTTTTAAATTCTTTAGTTCGTTAAAAATTTCATTTATCATTAAAGAATTAGCAGGAGCTTTTTTGGGAAATATCAAAGCATAGGTTTGGCCATTTCCTGGATTAGAATTTGTTTTTTCGAATTTAAAAGTACCAACTCGGTTTGTAATCTCAATAGAGGAGATATTTGAAATAAAGTTATCATCAAGGGGATTGACGAAGTTAATATATTTTACAGAAACAACTTTGGGTGCTTGAAAAATCTCACTTATTAGAGTGGAAGATACTATTATTATAATTAATAAAGATAACAACCAAGCTGATTTGTAGGTTTTTAGAACATGTTTTACTGTGTGTTGGTTTTTTGAAAACATAAGTTTATAATGGCCCGATTTAACTATTAAGTATATCCTAATAGTGTCATATTCATTGTATTTGTAAATGAGAGTACCTAGGAGAAAATATGGGATTATTTGCATTATTTAAAGATGGCGGTTTTGTAATGTATCCACTTTTAATTTGTTCACTAGTTGCGTGGGCGGTAATATTTGAAAAATGGTGGGGACTGGGTAAATTTAAACGCGAATATTTAAAATTACATGCTAAAGCAGTTCCTCTAATTAAGAATGGAAAAATGGAAGAAGCGAAAGGTCTTTATGCTGGCGCTGACCCACTAATTTCTGCACCTCATTTAGCATTATTTGAAGCTTCATTAAATCAAGAGGCCTTATTAAATAAAGAGTTAATTGAAAAAAAAGTTTATAGACGATTTATCGAAACACAAATGGGTTTAAAAAGATTCTTATGGATACTAGGTACTGTTGGAGCAATGGCCCCATTCATTGGTTTATTTGGAACAGTTGCGGGAATCATTCGTTCCTTTGAATCAATTTCTGAAACGGGAAAGAGTGGATTTTCTGTAGTGGCCCAAGGTTTAGCAGAAGCATTGATTGCAACCGCCTCAGGTATATTAGTAGCAGTTGTAGCAGTAATTTTTTATAACTACTTTCAAGTTAGAATCAATGTTATGACTACTGAATTTAAAAATAGGATAGATGATTTGGCCGATACAATATTTAAAGCATAAGTTTTTAAAGTAGGAGAACTATAAAAATGAGTATTAACTTTAGTAGAAATCATGATGATAACTCTCAAGATAATATATTGGCCGAGATAAACATGACGCCATTAATAGATATTATGTTGGTGTTGTTGATTGTTTTTATGGTTACCTCATCTGTTACTTTAGAATCTGGTCTTGATGTAGAATTACCAAAAACCTCCTCTAAAACGGAGAAAAAAGAAAATAATATTGTTATAGTTTCCCTAGATTCAAAAGCGCGCGTATCTGTTCAAGGGAAGAAAGTGGAGGATACGAGTACCCTGAAAGAGATTATAAAAAATGCTTTGATTCAAGAAAAAACCGATGAGGTTATATTTGAAGGAGACACGACCTCTACAGTGGGAAAAATGATAGAGATCATGGATATTGCAAAATCAGCAGGAGCTCAAAAGTTTGCTATTGCAACTGAAAATAAATAAATAACTTAATTAAATTAAGTAATAATTTGTGTTTGACTTCAGATGATTCAGGTGTAAATAAGAATTAATTGTGTAGATTTTGTTGACGAGTGTGCAGATTAATTACAATTTTCTTCCGAATAAAAATATAAAAAAATAAAAATATCTATTTTAATATTGTGGTACTTGAGGTGCAAAGATGAATTGGTTTGCCAAATTATTTTATCATTATCGAAGAACATTAAAGGCAATAAGAATTTTTTTCATTATCTCAGGTCCTGGTATTATTGTGATGTTAGCAGATAATGATGCTGGAGGAATAACTACATATGCCGCTACCGGGGCCAAATATGGATATAGTTTAATATGGTTTCTTCTTCTTCTTCTTCCTATTGCCTACTATATTCAAGAGATGACTGTACGTTTAGGAGCAGTTACCAAAAGAGGATTGGCCGAGGCAATTTTTGATTCTTTTGGTTCACACTGGGGATGGTTTGCTTTACTTGATTTAATGTTGGTCAATTGGTTAACCCTAGTTACTGAATTTATCGGAATGACTACAGCTCTAAGTATTTTTAAAATTCCTCCAATAGTAACAGTTATTGTAGTTTGTTTATTTATGGGTGTAATGGTAGTGCGCGGTCGCTATTGGACTTGGGAAAAAGTATCTTTGCTTTTTTGTGCTCTTAATTTAATTTATATACCATGTGCTTTTTTGGTCAAACCCTCTCTAGAAAGTGTCTTGCATCAAGGATTAATTCCACACTTTCCGGGTGGATCTTTTAATGAATTCTTTTTTATGTTAATGGCCAATATTGGAACAACCATTGCTCCATGGATGATCTTTTTTCAACAAAGTTCAGTTGTAGACAAAGGGCTGCAAGAAAAAGATATTATCTGGGGACAAATGGATACAATAATTGGTGCTGCTTTCACGGTGGTAGTTGCAATTTTTATTATGATAGTTACAGGGACGCTTCTAAAGGGAATAGAGATTAATAGTGCTGATCAAGCAGTGCTTCTACTTATGAAGAATCATAAATATATTGGAGTCTTTTTAGCAATTGGACTTTTTAATGCCGGTCTACTTGGCGCCATTTGTATTTCACTCGCCAGCTCGTGGGCCTTTGGTGAGGTCTTTGGTTGGGCGCACTCACTTAACCACAAAGTGAAAGAGGCACCTTGGTTTTACTTCTTTTACTTCTTAATTCTTGTTTCATCAGCATCGGTAGTTTTAATTCCAAATGCACCGTTAGTTACTATTACCCTTTTTGTTCAAGTTATTGCAGTAACACTACTCCCAGCAGTACTGGTATTTTTAATGTTACTTTTAAATGATGAAAAAATTATGGGACAATATAAAAATACTCTTAGTCAGAATATAATTACAGGGTCAATTGCTGTAGCAATTATAATCCTTGCGACCCTATATGCTTTCAGCGCACTATTCCCCAATATGTTCCCTACTATGTGATGTATGATTATGATGTGTGATTATGATGTGTGATAGGAAATAGGAATTAGAAGTTAGGAGTTAGATAAGAATGAAAAAAGTCCCCAAAAAATTTATTACCATAATATTTAGTGAGAGATTAGGGCATTTTATAAACGAACAAATAGAAAAAATTGAACGAATAAATCGTAAATATGCTGTTCCTAAAGTTACGATGACTCCAACTGCTAGAAGAATTTTGATGGTTTTACGCTTTTATTTAATTTTTCTAGTGGGAGTTTTAGTATATAAATTTTGGACAGTTATTTAATTTTATTTTAGTTGATTGGATTTGATAGGGTAGGGTGTATAAACATGAACCATACTTTTTATTTGAGTGAAATTCTAGATAGAAAAATAGTATTGTATGGATATGATAACAAGAAGATTGGAAAAATCTCTGATCTATTAATTTTAGAAACCAGTAAAATTCCTGAAGTTCAGTTTTTAGTGATTACACGTTCATTTGGTCACCCTTCGCTCTATATTCCTTGGGAACGAGTAATAGATGTTCATGAAAAAGAAATCAAAATAAAAATAGATATTAAAAATAAAAATAAAAATAAGAATAAA
>JADGAM010000067.1:12561-20176 GCA_015232015.1 Oligoflexia bacterium
TTATACACCCTACCCTATCAAATCCAATCAACTAAAATAAAATTAAGAATAAAAATGTAAAAGATAAAAGTTTAGAAGAAGCGCTTAATTATTTTGAGACTCCACCACAAGGTGAATTGTTTTTTTTAAAAGATTATGTACTAGATAAGAAGATACTTGATATTGAAGATAATGAAGTAGAGGTTGTTTACGATATTATTTTAGTATTAAGAAATAATAAATTATATGTTAGTGAAGTGGATTGTGGTCGTTATGGTTTTTTAAGAAGAATAGGGCTTAAATTTTTTGTAGATTTTATAGATGGCCTTACCCAGCGTTTTCGAAAACAAACTGTTTCTTGGTCTTATATTCAATCGTTGCCCAAGCACATTGATCGTTTTTCTGGCAATGTTAAATTAAAAGTTTTAAAAGAAAAGTTAGATGAGATGCCACCAGTTGATTTGGCAGATATTTTAGAAGAGATGGACCCAGAACAAAGGGTACTTATCTTTGAACAACTTGATCCTGAACAGGCAGCTGATGCTCTAGAAGAAATTGATCCAAATGTACAACGAACTTTAATTCCAGCTCTAAAAAAAGAAAAAGTAGTTTCTTTATTAGAAGATATGACTCCTGGACAAGTGGCCGATGTTTTATCGGTATTACCCACGTTCGATGCAAAAGCTTACCTTGAATTATTAGAAAAACCTTTGGCACAAAAAGTTGCTGCAATATTAGATCAGCAAGAAGAATCCATTCAACATTTGGCAACTAGTAAATTTATTATGGTGAAACAGACAGATCTTGTAGGCAATATAGAAAAAGATTTTCGTTTGTTGGCCCGAGATTGCGATGTGGTTATGTATTTATATGTTGTTGATGATGATAAAAAATTAATAGGAGTTATCGATATCAAAGAGTTATTGCAAGCAAATGAAGATGCACGAATTGAAGAAATTATGATTACAGATATGATTACATTTACTTCACAAGATAATTTAAAAACTGCCTACGATAACTTTAATCGCTATGGATTTCGGGCCATACCTCTAATCGATGATGATCAAAAGATAGTAGGTATTATTCCTTATCGTGATGTTATTAATTTAAAGCATCGTTTCATATAAAAATTTTATTTTTTAATCTGAGTTTCTATGGATTTGATAAAATTTCTAAGTATTGTGCGTTCACCTCTTCTGGTAAAAGGAAATGTAGCATGAATTCTGTATTTTGGCCTATCTTCACTTATCACTCTACTGTGAAGATTATAATTTTCACAATGTAAAACTTCTGCAGAAATAGTAAAGTTATTAGGAACATCAAATTCAATAATTATTGCTTGCCCAGGAAGATAGTTTTTAGTACCAAAAAAACTTATTCGCTTCATGGTTATATCAGAGATAAAAGTCTTTCCTCTTGCAAGGTGATTTTCATCAATAGGTGGACGTAAAGGAATAATTAACAGTTCATTATTTACTTCTTGGTCTTCATCTTCATTTTCATCTTGATCTTCATCTTCATCTACATCTTGATCTTCATCTTTTTGTTTATTTTTATTGGCATTAATATTTTTCTTTTGAGATTTACTACTATTATTTAAATCACTTATTGGATTATCATTCATATTGCTTAATAGATTTTCTTCAGTGATTTCCTTATTATCTATAACATTATTTTTTTTATTTTCATTTTTACTTTCATCATCTTCATTGGAACTATTTCTTATTATTGGAGGTATCGAAAAATTATCAATTAGATTTGGAAAATGTTCTAATAAAAAAGATTCATTGTAATAAATTTTAAAAAGAGCAGTTATTTCATCAGGAGTAAGATAATCGTATTCGATATTTTTTAAATATTTTTTTATAAATGCTTCTAAATGAGAACGTAATGTCCATATTTTTAAAGGTATTTTTTTTACTTCTATGGGATTAGTACTATTTTTATAAAGCATAATTTAAAAAATAAATAAAATTTATTAAGGGTTAATACTTCTTATAATCTTTTAATCTAAAAATTAATTTGTAATATAACTATTCGGGAAGAACATAAATCTATCTTAAATAATAATGTTTTTTTAAAAATAAAGAAGAAGAAGGCATATTCTACCAAACCGTTGTCGGCATTTAAAAGAACAGTAAAAAACTAACAAATGCTGACAGTAATTTATTAAGAAAAAATTAATTGCATAACTACTCTAACTTATTAAATAATTTTTTGTCGTGATTTTGATGGCATATTCTGCCTTTACTTATGAATTTATTTTTTTTGCATTAATCTCAAAATAAGTCATGAGAATATTTTGTTGCTGACGTGCTGACGGAAGGAACGGGGGTTTGTTTTTTTATTAACTAGAGTTTTTTAAAAATGAATTAGGAGTAATGTTATGTTAAAAATTATTTTAGGTTTAAGTTTATTAACATGCTTAAGTGTAAATGTTTCATTTGCAAAAAATCAAATATCGGATAAAGAATTACAAAAAAGTTTAAGTTTTCCATTTAAAGGTATAATCATAAAAGTTAAAGAGGGAAAGGCAAATAATTTAATTGCATTACAAAACCAATATGGAATTAAAATTGAAAGAAAATTAAAAAGCTTAGACAATAATCTTTATTTGGCCCAAACAAATAATAATAAATCAATGCTTAATGTTTTAAAAAGTTTAAATAATTCTTCAATGATTGAAGTTGCTGAACCAAACTACATTGTAAAATTAGTTGATAATGGAATATTTAATATAATAGATGAAGATCTAATTACTCGAAGAGCAGAAGTACACAATGTAGATGCTTATGAATCAGCAATTCCAAACGATCCTATGTTTAATAAATTATGGGGTCTTAAAAATTTAGGCAATAACACTCCAACAGAAAGTCTAAACAATGTTTTAGGAGTAGTTGGTGCAGATATTGATGCTTTAAGAGCATGGGAGATTACTAAAGGTGACAAAAAAGTAAAAATTGCATCCATCGATACAGGAGTTGACTATAATCATCCAGATTTAAAAGCTAATATGTGGGTAAATACTGCCGAGTTAAATGGTAAAGCAAGTGTAGATGATGATGGTAATGGTTTTGTTGATGATATTTATGGTTATGATTTTGCAAAACATGACCCTGATCCAATGGATGAACACAATCATGGTACACATACAGTAGGAACAATTGCAGCTGCTCATAATAATGGAGTAGGTATTGCTGGTGTTATGGCCAATGCTACAATATTACCAATTAGATTTTTAGATGAAAATGGTAGTGGAACATTAGAGTCAGCAATTGAATCAATTGATTATGCTACTAAGATGAATGTTGATATTATGTCGAACTCATGGGGTGGTGGAGGCTTCTCTCAAACTTTGAAAGATGCTATTGATCGTGCTATGGCCAAGGGAATTGTATTTGTAGCAGCTGCAGGTAATTCAAGTTCAGATAACGATTCTTCTCCCCAATATCCAGCAAATTACGATTGTGCAAATATTGTGTCAGTGGCCGCCCATAATATAAGTGATACATTATCAAATTTTTCTTGTTATGGTAAACGTACAGTACATGTTGTGGCACCTGGAGAAGCAATCCTATCAACTGTTAGAAATAGTGCTTATGCAACTTACTCAGGAACCTCTATGGCCACTCCTCACGTTTCAGGAATTGTAGGACTACTAATTTCTAAAGAGGCCCGACTTGCTTTTGATGTATTAAAAGATAGATTAATTGCTACTTCTGTTCCTGTTCCAGCATATAAGAGTAAAACACTTTCAAAGGGTAGAATTAATGCTTATAACGTATTAACAAACACCAGACCACCTAACAATGAACCAAATCCAAGTGATTGGATTAGAATGAATTTAGATACATTTTTTGAGAGTGAACATCCATATAAAGACAATGCTAGTGTTGAGAAAATTATAAAAGTTGCCGATGCAAAATATATAAGAGTAATTGTAAAAAAATATGAATTAGAAAATAATTATGACTTTTTAAAAATCATTAACTCTCAAAATGGAAGTGCGGTAGAATCAATAAGTGGAGCGGGAGAAAATTATGTTACTGAATATGTTGAAGGTGATAGTGTAACTGTTCGCATGACATCTGATTCTTCTGTTACTAAATGGGGATTTGCTATCGAAGCAATAGAATATGTTCGTAAGTAATTTGAGTTTATAAATCCATGGGACAAAAAAGTATTCTAGTAATTTGTGCTACAATGTCGTATCAAAAAAGAATTTGCGATATTTTGCAATTGAATGAGTTTAAAGTAACTACTGCAAGTGAAGGTTTTCATGCTTTAAGCTTATTGGATACGGAAGTATTTTCCTTGGTAGTAATTGGTCCTGATGTAAGAGTTATGGGCGCCAATGAGGTTTTATCACTAATTAGGTCAAAATTTAGTAAAACAACACTTCCAATTATTAGAATACTATCAGAGTCTGGTAAATTCTTAAAAGAATCAGAAATGCAAGATTTAACAAATTCATTAGAATCAAATGAATCATTAAAACTTGGTGCCAATGAAGTATTTAAAGAATTTGATCCAAGAAAATTAATAAAAAAAATTAATAAAATTTTATCGGCATGTTAGGAATCGGGAAGTTATTAAGTTCCCATTCCTAAGAATAAATCGTAACTTTTTTAAATTTTATTTTTTAAAATTTATATTTATATTTATATTGTTAGAGTTATTGAACAAATAGATGGGATTTTTTTCTTAGATATTTTGAAAGTGAACCAACTTTGTCAAGAGTTCTAATTGCACGAGTAGATAATCTCAATTTGATTGTTTCACCTGATTCAGGATCAAATACTCTCTTTGTATGTAGATTTACCTCTTGTCTGGTTTTCGTTTTATTGTTTGCATGTGAAACTTTATTTCCGACTAATCTTCTTTTGCCTGTTAAATCGCATACCTTTGACATAAAATTTTCCTCTTAAAATGTACTTAAATAATTAGCAACTAATTGTTTTTCTAATTGATAAAACGCAAGATGTAAAGTAACTGATTTAAAATAATATAAATTAACGTAAATTGATATAAATTAATATTAATTCATCTAAGAATTTTTAAGGAATAATTGTTGTATGATACCAAGAAAAAAAATTTTGAGATTTAATAATGCAGAAATATCGGTGATTGGTTTCGGTGGAGCGGCAATTAGTGGAGAAGGAGGGGGTTATGGTTTTGGAGCAATATCAGAGGAAAAAACAAAAGAACTTTTAAAAAAATCATTTGATGCAGGAATAAACATTTTTGATACGGCCCCAGTTTACGGATTTGGCACTTCTGAAAATCGCTTGGGTAAAACTTTTAAAAATCTTCGCGATCAAGTTTTTATCATTTCTAAATGTGGCGTTATTTATGACATCAACAAAAGAATTAGAATTTGCAATGACCCTAAAGTAGCTAAAGAGATGTTAGAGAATTCTTTAAAAAATTTAAATAGTGAATATATTGATTTGTATATGATTCATTGGCCAGATAGTTACTACGATATCCGTTATACTTTAGAGGTGTTAGTGCGCGCGCGAGAAGAGGGAAAAATTAAATATATAGGATTATCAAATACAAATATCGATGATTTAAAAAAAGCAGAAGAGATAGTTGGCGAGAGGGGAGTGGATGCAGTTCAAACGGAGTTAAATATTTTTAATAGAAGAGTTGTAAATGAATTATTCCCTTATTTAAAAGAGAAAGAGATTGCATTTTTTGCCTGGGGTACTTTTGATAAAGGGATAATAAGCGAAACAGTAACACCACAAAGAAATGATTATGATTCATTTGATGCTAGATCATGGGCCCCTTGGTGGAAGGGTAGTAAAGAAAAGACCAAAAGAGAAAAAAAATTTCAAGCAATGAAAGAGATAAGAAAAGAAATTTTTGAGAGTATAAACGGAAAAGAAAACAATTTTGGTAAAAATATTTCAGGAACACATTTGGCCATCTATCATAATCTTTTTTACCAAGAGGTCACCTCTACTCTCTGTGGAATAAAATCTCTCGATCAACTTCACTCTATTGAAAAAATTGTTGATAATCTTGATAATGAAAATAGTAAATTTTCTAAGGAAAAAACTTATTTGATAGAGCAGACTTTAAAAATTTTGGATAAAGATCAATATGTTTTTTAGTGTAATAATACCTACCTATAATCGAGGAGAATATTTAAAAAGAGCGCTGAGGTCTGTCTTGAAGCAAAGAATAGATACCAACATTGGTACGGATACTGATTTTAAGAATATTAAGGATATTAAAGACATTAAGTTTGAAGTAATTATAATTGATGATGGCTCGATTGATGGAAGTAGAGATTTAGTAAAGGATCTTTTGCTTGAGAACAATACTATTAATTATGTTTATTTTGAGCAAAATAGAGGTGTGAGTTGGGCCAGAAATAAAGGTATTGAATTGGCCAAAGGTGAGTGGATTTGTTTTTTAGATTCTGATGATGAGTGGATAAAAGAAAAATTAAAATGGACTTATGATTATATAAAAAATAATAAGCATATTAGAGTTATTCACGGGGATGAGATTTGGATAAGAAATGGTGTTAGGGTTAATCAAATGAAGAAACATAAAAAATATGGTGGTCATATTTTTGAAAAATGTCTGCCCCTATGCTTAATTAGTCCTTCAGCAGTTACAATTCATAAAGACATATTTAAAGAAATAGGGTTATTTAGAGAGGATTTTACTGTTTGTGAAGATTATGAATTATGGTTAAGAATTACTTTTAAAGAAGAGATAGGTTTTATTGATCGGCCAATAATAATCAAATATGGTGGGCATGAGGATCAATTGTCGAAAAGATATGTGGCCATGGATTATTATAGAATAGTTGCAATGGTTGATTTTTTTAAGAGAGAATTTATTGATAGGGTTAATACTAATAAAAATAATGATGTAGCTGATATAAATGAGGCAAATGGGATAATTTTTAAAAAATCCATTCTAAAAGAGATAATAAGTAAATCACAGATACTTTTAAATGGTTATGTTAAACACAATAATTTAAATGAGGATTATCAAAATACAGAGCGAATTTACAAATTTGCAAAATCTGCTTTAGCATTAATGGAATAAAGATAGGGTTTTAGAAGTTCTTTAATATCTATTTTATTATTAGCAATACTTTCAGTTAATTTGGAGATAAAAATTTCTTTTGATTTATGTTTACTATTAGTACTATTGGTACTGTCATTTTTATAAAAATTATCAATATCACTCTCATGTTCTAAGGCCCAACTAAGATGAATTTGATACTCTTTTAATATTCCAAGCTCTATTTCCATTTTATTTGAGAGATAATATTTTTGCGCCGATTGAATAATTGATAATAAACTCTTTTTTTCTTCTATTTGTGTTTTGCTTTTGCTATCGATGATTTTGAAGGTTACGGGTCTTTTTAAATAGGCAAGTAACTCCTTAAGTTTTAAGTACGAAGGATTATTTTGTTGAGAGACGTTTGCCAATATTAGAGAGGAGCTGAGTAGTAGCGAGCACAGAATGAAAAATATAATAATAAATAGAGTTATAGACCTAGATTTTTTATTTGTTTTTGTTGTTTTCATAATGAATGATAATACCTATTTTCTTTTGGGTGACAATAGCTAGATAAAAATAAATTTTAAGATAAACATTTAAT
>JADGAM010000068.1 GCA_015232015.1 Oligoflexia bacterium
GCCGATTTTAAGATGTGGGAAGATGATTCTTTAATATCCATACTTAAAGAACTTAAAAGTCAAACAATACTTATATCTAAAATACAATTTCTAAAGCTCATTCATGAGAAATATCATCAAAGCAAAGAGCGCCTTAAAGAATATCCACCGCTCGCAATTAATTTAATATCTAATCCCGCCGTCAACCTCAGACCCATACTAACTGATAGTGGAAAAAAAATTGCTGGCATGTGCCCAGTGGCATCTACCAAAACTCTTTGTTGTAATTTAAGAACTATTGACGTAGTTCAAAATTGTGCCTTTGGCTGCAGTTACTGTAGTATTCAAACTTTTTATAACAAAGGCCAAGTGATGGTAGAAAATAATCTTAAAGATAAGTTAGATACCATCGAAATCGATACCATCGAAATCAGCGATAAAAAAAGGTTATATCACTTTGGAGTTGGACAATCTTCAGATTCACTTCTTCTTGGTAATTACAATAGTATTTTAGATAGCTTGATGAATTGGGCCACAAAATACCAAGAAAATATCATTCTGGAATTTAAAACCAAATCTCAAAATATCGATTACTTTTTAGAGAAAAAACATAAAAGTGAAAAAAAAGAAAATTTCATTCCAAAAAATGTATTTATCTCGTGGAGCTTAAACACAGAAACAATAATAAAAAATGAAGAGCATCTTACCTCCTCACTTAGTGATCGCCTTCAAGCGGCCAGAAAAATTCTTGATCAAAAATTGGGGATAAAAGTTGCATTTCACTTTCATCCCATTGTTTATTACAAAAATTGGCAGAGTGAATATCACGATGTTGTTAAACGTCTGCATGATAACTTTGATCCTTCTGAAATATTATTCATCTCCTTGGGAACTGTCACAATGATAAAACCCGTAATTCATGAGATGCGTATCAGAGGGGCCCAAGGAAATTTAAAAAGCAAAATATTGCAAATGCCTATGCAAAAAATTTTTTCAAGATTTTCATATCCGATAGAAATAAAGAGCGAGCTTTTCACTCAAGTTTATTCGATGTTTGAAAAAGATTGGAGAGAAGATATCTTCTTTTATCTATGTATGGAACCAAAGGAATGTTGGGAGAGGATTTCTTTCACTAATTTTAATTTTAATTCTAATTCTAATTCTAATGAAGATTTTGAACAGCAACTATGCTTGTGGGTAAAAAGAAAACAATTATAGGAATGGGAACTTAAAACTTCCCTTCTAACCATTAGTCCCCGATTCATTTTCATCACTACCAATACCATCAAGCTCATCAGAATCATCATCGCCACTACTTGCTAAGTCTGTTGGTAAGAGATCAAATTTTTTAATTTTCTCTAATTCTTTTTTGGAAAGCAAATTTTCTTTACTTACACTAGATTCTCCAATTTGCATAAGACCATCAATATTACCTTTTTGTTCTTGAAAAAGTGCCCATTCACTGGCCTTCAAATGATAATTTGCGGGCATATTAAGTGTCATTGGATTAACTGGTGAATTATTTTTCCAAATTTCATAGTGAAGGTGTGGACCTGTTGTTCTTCCTGTAGCACCCACATAACCTATAACATCTTTTTGTTTAACACGTTTCCCAACTTTCAGGCCCTTCATAAATTTAGACATATGAGCATAAGCAGTAGAGAAGGTATCATTGTGCCGAATTTTAACAATCTTTCCATATCCTCTGATTCTTCCAACATAAGTTACAACCCCATCTCCTGCTGACCAAATGGGAGTTCCTCTAGGAGAAGAGAAGTCCACTCCCTTATGATTGTGATTGTATCCTAGGATAGGATGCATTCTTCTGCCAAAATTAGATGATATTCTTACTGCTGAAGTTGGAGTTTTTAATAATGATTTTTTTATTCCTTCTCCCTCTTCATTAAAATATTCATCATTACCATCAAATGCTTTATACAAATAATAAGCGGTAAAATCTTCTTTTAAATCTAAAGAAAGATAGTATATTTTTCCACTGTCGACCCACTCTCCATTCTCATCAAAGAAAGATTCATACAAAAGTTCAAAACTATCACCCTCTTGAATATCTCTTTGAAAATCAATTTGAAAACTATACAAATCAAAAAAACGCAACATAACTGTTGATGGTACTTGTGCCTCTTTAAAAGCACTATACAATGAATAGTTAATTTCACCTTCAGCACGTATAATTTTTCTAGTAAGTTTTTTTTGAAATTTTTTTGCTACAAACTCTTTATCAGAAACTTTCTTAAGAAGTACGAAGTCGCGAGCATTCACATATAATCTAAGTCCAATAAAATTTGATAGAGGTGTATAATCTTTATCTGGACATATTTCTAAATCAATTCTTTGCCCAGGCCGAAGCGACTTTGGACCAAACAAAGGACCTAAGGTATTGGCGACCCAATAAGCTTCCTCTAAAGGTAGAGATGCCTCTTTAAAAATATCAAGTAAAGTTTGTCCTTTCTTTACTGATAAAGAGACATGGTAATCATCGAAGGGAGTTGAGGTATTAAATATTGGACCAAATAAAGATGCGTAGAACTCACTGTCTCTTTTTGTATAAAATCCAACTCTATATGAATCACATGGACGCTCAAAGGGAATATATTTTCTTTTCTCATTGATGATCAAAGAAGGAGCGGAGGAAATCAGAGCAGAGTTCTTATATTCTTCACTATCAGTATTATTATCTGTATCTGCAAAAACACTCTCAATTCTAAATACAATCAGTATGGTAATAAAAGTTATTAGCAAATTTTTTTTATCTTTCAACAACAACACCATCATTATTACTCTCATCATTTATTTTTTATTAAATTTTAATCATAACATCATCATGCACACGAATATTATATTATAGTAATATAGTATTTTTATACTGACACGTTCCTTTGCGTAAGATTAAGGGAAAAAATATAAGAAATAAAAAAACAAAAAAATTGTTGAGTTAAAAGGTCTTTTAATTTTTTAATTTTTATTTTTATTTTCTTGCTTTCAAATATTCAACGCCCCCTAAATAATTTCTTAATTTAGCAGGAACACGAATACTTAAATCTTTTTGTTGATGAGTTTCAAGTAGAGGTACCAATATTCTTGGAGTAGCAATGGCGGTATTATTTAGAGTATGACAGTAAAGCACTTTTCCATCAGAGCTTCGATATCTCAAATTAGTTCTTCTAGCTTGCCAATCATGTAATGATGAACAACTATGAGTCTCACGATATTTCTTTTCACTAGGAACCCATACCTCTACATCATACATTCTAACCTTTCCTGCTCCCATGTCACCGGTACAACATTCAACCACTCTATATGGCAACTCGAGGTCAGTTACAATTTCTTCAGAGGTGGCCAACAACTCTGCATGCATTTTTTCAGATTCTTCTGAATCATTTTTACAAATTATATATTGTTCAACCTTAGTAAATTGATGAACTCGAATAAGACCCTTAACATCTTTGCCGTAACTGCCGGCCTCTCTTCTAAAACAAGCAGAGTATCCTGCATATTTCATGGGAAGTTTTGATTCATCTAAAATCTCTCCCGTATGCAAACTGTTTAATTGTACCTCCGCAGTTCCAGATAAGTAGATGTCATCACTTTGCAAATAATAAACTTGTTCTTTTCCAGCTGGGAAGTGACCTGTTCCATAGAGAGTTGCCTCTCTCACAAATGATGGCATAGAAAGCAACGTAAAATTTTTATTTAATAACTTATCCATGGCCAGTCTATGAATGGCCTGCTCAAGCAACACCATCTCATTTTTTAGCGCATAACTTCTGCTACCACACACTTCAGCTATCCGTTCAAATTCTACCCAATTATTTTTTGTTAAAATTTCAATATGGCTTAGTGGTGTAAAATCAAAATTACGATATTCACCTACACGCTTGACTTCAACATTATCTGCTTCATCTGCGCCCACAGGTGCTTTGTCAGAGGGAATATTTGGAGTAAGCCACATCATTGCTTTAAGGTTTTCTTCTAATTCATTAACCTTAGGTTTTAAGGCCTCAATTTCATCGCCTATGGCCCTGCCACGCTTAATAAACTCCTCCCTCTCCGCAGCAGGCAAAGTTGGAATTTTTTTAGAGTTAGCATTTCGTTCTGTTTGCAAATCTTGGAGTTTGATTTTTATCGCTAGCAACTCTTTGTCTGTAGCAAGTAACTTATCAAGGTCTAAAGCAACTTTTTTTACTTTAATAGCATTTCTTACTGTTTCCTGATTTTCACGAATAAATTTTAGATCGAGCATAAATTTTTTAATCCTTACCTTAAATATCCAATAAAAATAAAATATATAAAAAATAATAAAAATAAAAAGCAAAAAAAAAGTCTGTGTAAAATTTTTTTTACACAGACTTTATTGTTTTAATTCTATCAGATATTTTTCTATCTATCTAAAAAATTATTGAATTGGCGCCCCTGGTGGCTCTGGTGGATTAAGAGTCTTTGGAATTACGCAAAGGCATTTAAATTGTCTATCAACATAAATATTACCTTTGTGATCAACTACCATACATTGATTTTTTAACTGACCATTGTCATAGAAATTGTTTCCATAAAGTTCGCCTTTTGCAAAACGAGCATTAATTTTACAAACATAAGTTTTTTTGGTGGTGTCGCTAACATATGCTTCATTCTCTGCTTTAGCACGTTGTTTTAAGCATATATCAAGACATGGAGTAGCAATTGAAGGGAACCATCCAGCAGCACCTGGCATAAAAGAACTATCAGGAATTGGATCTGCCATTAAGCTTGTAGAAAACACGCCTACGGTCATCACAAGCATCAAACCTTTAAGTAATTTTTTCATTAAGAATCTCCTTTATTATTTTAAACAAAAAAATAGCGGCATAACTATTATTGAAGCAAGTACAATGCCACTAGAAATATTTTAGTTGGGATCATTTTGTCCAAAAATCCCTATGAAAAATTAAAATTTATGCCTTATTTATGCTTTCCTAATTTTTTTTAGCAATCATCACTAGAGACAATCGGAGGCAAAATGCACATCAATATGCATTCTTATTTACAAAACCCTTCCAAAAGGTAAGAAAAATAATTTTAATATCAAGCCAAATAGACCAATTTTTTATATAAAAAATATCGCATTCAATTCGTCCCTCTAGCTCAGTATTTCCTCTCCAACCATTCACCTGCGCCCAACCAGTTATTCCAGTTTTCATTTTGTGCCTCAACATATAATTGGGTATTTTATCTTTAAATTGATCCACAAATATTGGTCTTTCGGGACGTGGCCCTACTAAACTCATATCCCCTATCAAAACATTCCATAACTGAGGTAATTCATCTATGGAAGTCCTTCTCAAAAAAGATCCAAATCTAGTTCTTCGAGGATCATTTTCTATACACCAAACTGCTCCTGTTTCTTTTTCTGCATCTATTTTCATAGAGCGAAATTTCCACATTTTAAATAATTTCCCATCCAATCCTGTTCTTTCTTGTGCATAAAAAATAGGACCGGGAGAAGTAATTTTTATCATAATTGATATCAATAGAAGAAATGGAGAAATAATTATGAGTCCTATAAATGTAAAAATAAAATCAAATGATCTTTTAGCAAAATAATCTATTAATCCAAGATTAGGTTCATTGATTGATATAACTGGTATATGATTAAAACTTGTAATTTGATATCCTATCAAATTAAATGCTACCTCTGGCAACACCTCAATCTCCACCAGCTCACTATAATTATCTTTTAAAAATTCATTTACCTTGTATGATTTATCTCCACTATATGCAATCACTATAGTATCGATACTCGTCTTCCTCTTCAAATAATCACTAATATTAATGGTCTCAATATTATATTTCTCACTCTCATTTTCCTCTGAATCAATCCATCCAATAAATCTATATCCTAATTCACGCTCACGTCTCTTTGATAATTTCACATATTCGCTAAGCTCTTTGGCATTTCCTACTAATAAAATATTTTTAAACAACTTCCCCCTTTTTCTCATTCTCTTAATGTATTTACGAAGAGTATATCTTGAGGTGAAAAGAAAAAATTGTGAGAGAATAAAATAATTTAGAAGTGCTACTCTGGAGATCTTTTCCCTTGAGAAAAAATAAAATAAAATAACAAGAACAATAAAACTTATAAGATTTGCCTTCAGAGCTGTCGTTATGTTTGAATATCTAGAAGAATTGTTAGCACTCCTGTCAAATTTGCTTTGTTGATAAATTCCATTTTGTGTAAAAATGTAGAGTGTAATTATGATTACAATAGGAGATATTTGTAAAAAAGTTGGTAGTAATCCTGATTGTCCGTCTGGTAAAACATTAAAACGAATATAATATGCTAAAAACCATGCGATAAAAATTGAAAGTGCGTCTAGAAAAAATTGAATTTGTATTAGTGAATGCTTTTCATGTCTAGTCATAAATACTATTGCCTCGTGATCATTTATCTTGAATATCTCGAATTCATCCAGAAATAAATAATATCAAATACCCATAAACATAGTAAAAAGCAATGTTAATTAATAATTTGCAACTTAGGAATGGGAACTTACAGAGAAATTATGTAATTATTTTTAACTATCAAAAAGTAAACTATACAATAAAAAAAAACTAAATTAACATATTTTATATATCAGTATTAATTCTTATTTAAAATTAACATCTATTTTTAAATTTTATCCATAAATAGGATGGAAAAATGAAAAGATTATCATTACTTGTTTTTTTATTTGTCAGTATATTTTTTGTTCGAAGTGAATTTTCTCGAGCGGAAGATCTAATAGGCGCCATATTGGGAAGTATCTCTAAGACCGGAGAATTTATTTCTAAGAATCCTCAGTTTGCTACAAATCTGCTTTATTTTACAGTATATTTGGGTGGAACAGGACTTACTGCACCTTCTGGATCACTAACTTGGGGAACAGGTTCAATCTCACAAGTTTTTTCTAAAAGTGTATATAATTTGTCTAAAGCTCTAGGGGATAAAGAATTTGAAGATACCCAGATTGGTAGAGGTCTTGAGGGTGTTAAAGGTTTTGGATCAGATATGATTCAATTCGGATTTCAATGGCAAAAAGATACCTATATTTGGCATTATGGGCCTTTTTGTCATCATTGTCATTAAAACTGTTTTTCACTCTATTATTCATATTCAAAAATAAAATATTGAAATGTTCAAATATCTAAATAAATATCAAGATAAAATAAATGGAAATAAAATACACTCATTAGCAGCGTTTAGTTTTCAAGTGAGTTTCAGAGACAAAACCACCCTATGCGGGTCACTGAAAATTCAAATTGTGATGAGTATAAGCAAACTAACCAGAGAGTTTTTATGAAAAAATTAATAATTAAAACAAAAAGTAAAATCAACATTTTCGTTCTTTATATTTGTTCATTGGCATTTTTTATTTTGATTGGTTGGATTTTAGTTTTTCCAATTATAGCATATTCAGCTCCTCAAACTTCAATAACCGCTACAACGGCCAGTGATATATGGGCCACTATGGATGCAAATTTAAAAGGCCTTTATAAAACATTAACCGCAAAACATCAAAAAAAAATTAAAGGAAAGCAAGCTCCAACAACTGAAGAACTTTTTGCAACAGATGTTTCTGCAATTCAATCTAATAGAAGATTCCATTGCGATTATCCATATAAATATACTTTATTAAAAAAAGCAGTTGTTATTACAAGTGAGGAAGCTTTAGAAAGGGAGAAGGAATTTCCTTGCAATAAAAACAGAATTATACCTATAAGATCAACTGATACTTCCGTTATGGGTAGACCATTCTTTTTGGCCAATCTTGATCCTGCAAAAATTCAGCGAATTGCTATTGGTAAAAATAAAAGTGGTACATTTAATTTTGGTCATTCATATGCGGTAATGGAAGTTTGTGTGCAACAAGTTCCTTGTGATAAACCTCTTGAGGTGGCCGTTCATCCGGGTGCAGATAATAATCATAACTTGCAATTAGATGTACGTGGGTATTCTGATACCATTGCAGTAAAGCATCTTAAGGGCCTGGATGTTGATGAGGTTGATCTAGATACTTCTACTCCCGGATTTACTCAAAATTTTGTAGATGCATTGTACGAACGTTTCATAAGAAAAGATTCGCAATATGATATATTTGATAATAATTGTTCCACCAACGTGGATGAGTTGGTTCAATTTGCAAGTATGAAATCATTCCCAAATAGCTCACCTCTTACTCCAGAGGAGGCCTTGGATAAGGCCAAAGCTCAATTTAAAAAACAGAAAGAAAAAGTTTTGTCACCTATAGAACTGGCCAATAAAAATTTAAAAAATTTGCTTCCTAAAAAAGGTTTGTTTAGTAAGCAGACCACTATGGATGGATATAAAAAGTTGAAGGCCGAGGATCGTTATTGTAATAGAAAAAATAAAAAAGGGATTCAACAAGAAATTGATGAAATCTCAAAAAAAATGGCCATCACAACATTGACCAAATCATTAGAGGGAGGAGAGCTTAGTACATTAAAAATAAGGCAAAAATCATGTGATGATTTAGGTAAGAAGCTAGCAGAACTTATGACTAAAGTTGCTAAATGTAAACAAGTTGAAAATGCTCTTTTATTTGATAAAAAATTGGAATTAAATAAAAAAATAATGGATGCTCAGAGTGTTGTAAAAGAAGAAGCTCAAGTAAGTGTTAAAGAGAAGGCTAAAGGCAAAGTAAAAAGTAAAAGAAAAGCTTTAGATCCAGATATTCAAAAATATGCAACAAATGCATTAAAATTAGAAAAATTGAGAGAAGAAGGTATGGATCTTTTACAACAGGCAATTGCTTTAGTTAAATGGCCTTCAGATAAATCATTTTTGACTAAAGAAGAATTTGCTCAGGCAATTGATAGTATTAAACAGAGTACCTCAACTCAACAACTAATCAATAAAATGGACTCGACCGCAGTGGAAATAGAGGCATTAAATAAAACAGTAAAACAGTCATTTTACGACCTTTTAGGTGTAGAAGATGCGCAAAAACAATTGCCTCAAATACCACAGAAGTATGCTGATCAATTCAAAGGTGTAATGGAAAAATGTAGCAGCTTTTGTCCTTTGCAACCTATTAATGAATGAGATGAGTTGATAACCAGGCATGCACTTTTATTTAAAGATTGTTTCACTTATGGATTATAAATTGGATTATAAATTTTGAGACACTAAACGGTGTTTATAACATTTTCAATTTATTTTTACCCAACTTTTTCGATCAAAAATTAAACAAAGGTTAAACTTCTAAAGTGCAGAATGTAGGTTAGGAATGGGAACTTATATATTAATATAAATTCTTCTTCTTAAATTTTCCTAATAAAAAAATATTAATAAAAACCGCCAACCAAGTGGCCGGGGCCTCAATTTGACTTTGAAAAATGGAAAAAAAGATAACAAAAAAGATAATCAAAAACATTATTGTAGAATGGATGGATTTTTTCTCCATCATTTTCCTATAAAAAATGGCCATTAGTAACCCTAAAATAAATGGCATTATTACAAAGGCAAAATCTCTGGCATCCAAATAAAAGGTGTAGAGTATCGTTGAAAAAGCATTGTATCTGATTGGGCAATCACTGTTTGCACAATCAAACTCTGCTTTGCCCCTATTCCCTATTACTCTTGGTGTTTGCATATTAAATGCAATCTCTTGCACGGGTGCAGAAAAATTTTTAAACCCAATTTTTCTGGCCACAAGGCCTACTAATTGATCCACTCCTCCTAGAGTAGCTCGTCCATAGGAGATATGAGTCTGCAAATAGGAATTTTTGTCTTGTAATTCTTGATCAAAAATAGCAAAACCAACTGTGTGATACTCAATAAGATAAATTTTAAATTGCGAAAATAAATCCTTTTTATCTTTATCTCTAAAATATCCAACTCCAACCATACTTAAAATAAATATTGATAGAACCAGTGCAGGTACCAGTATTTTTATTTTTTTATTTTTTTTATGTGTTTGTTCTTTTCTAAATTTATATATTAAAATTAGGCCTACTAAAATTAAAGCATGATAAATATTAAAACGCCCAAGTCTCATAATTGCATCTAGAAAACTTAAAAAAATCGCATAAAGCAAATAAAAAAGAGTTCCATCTTTTCGATTGTTCTGCAAATTGTTATGAAGATTGCTCTGAAAATATAATGCGATTGATGCCAGTAGAGAGTAAAAAATTAATGAATAGATTAGGAGGTAATATAATAATTCAATTGGGCCCGACCGAAATAATATACTAGGATTTTCTTTAGTACCAAAAACCAGCATACGATAATTTTCAATTCCTTGAGTATAAAAAATATTTAAAGCGCGAAAAAAATAAAAAAATATTATTGGAGTAATAATAATAAATATTATTTTTAATATTTTCTTTACTCGTTGTTCTTCAATTTTCTCAGCTTCTTCAATTTCTTCTCTCTCAATTCCAATATTAATTTTACTCTTAAACCAAGGAATATTTACAACTCCTCCTAATGTAAAAAATAAAATCATCATTGATACTAAAATAGATGTATGTAGCGATGGCGCATTTATCCCTGTTAAACTAAGATTGGCCAACAAAGCGCAACCTCCCCACCAGCAACTTAAAATTAAAAAAGGATTTAAAATATCCTTAAATTTTTGATAAGAAATATATATACTAACTATCAAAGTGGAAAAAATAATAAATATCGATAAGGCTGACATAAATAATAAAAACCTTTTTAAAAAAATAAAAAATAAAAATTATGAGAAAAGTTAAAGTAATATCACCCTCATTTCCTCAAGTACCATTTAATATCCCATTAAAAAATATACGCAAAAAAAAAGTATGGCAGGTACTTTTAGGTGATAAAAACCATTATCGGGTAGGAATCTATTCTCCTAAGTTCTCTAGTGTGAAGGAAATAAAAGAATTTGAAAAGCATACAATCGCAGAATTTTTTATGTTAATTGAAGGGAACGTGTCATTGGTTTTATTAGATAACAAGAATAATAAGAATAATAGTAGTGGTCGCAAAAAAATTATAAAATTAAAACCCTTTCAACCTATTTTCGTAACTACCTGGCATAACGGATTTTGTCCCAATGGACCTTTCACTGGCAAGGCACTGGTTGTAGAAAGAGATCTATTTACTACAATATATTCGTAAAAAATATATTCGTTAAAGTATTCATAAAAAAATTATTATTAATTATTCCCTCTATCTAGCTGCCAACAATTCATGTGAGAACCTTGATTCAAACCATATTTAGTATCACATGCAGCTAAAGCAGCTCCTACTACAGTATCTGTTCCACCAATAGTTACTGTTTGAAAAGCGGCCCCTGCTTCTGTATCTTCTGCAGATATAGTAGAGCAATCCCATGTCTCACTTGCACCAAAAGCAATCGTTGGTGAAGATTGAGTTAGCGATGGAGTAGTAGCATTTACTTCAGTATATCCAAATGAATTAGCATCAAATGTTTGTCGATCTAATGTATCTCCATTCCAGGCCTCAGTGATTGTTTCATTTTGGGCCCAACAGCTACCACCACTAGTAGTGCAGGCCTCGGCCTCAGCTGTAGTTGGAGTACTTCCCTGTGCTGATTTATTTCTGGTAATAAGGTTGGCCTTTATACTACCATCTCCGGCGGCAATACTGGCCATATTTCCTGGAGAGCTGTTAAGTAGTTGAACAATACCAAAAATGGTATTGCTTTGATAATTTGCATAACCACAAGTTCCACTCTGACAACTCCAACTGCCAGTACCTTCAAAATGTTGAAATGCATTTAACTTAAAAGAGTTTGAATACTCATCTATCACTACTTTTCCATAACCAGTATTAGCATTGCCACTCCAATTTCCTTGATTCCAAAAAATACTTGTTAATTGTTTACTAACAAAATCTTTTCCAGATATAACTCCACTAACTGAAAAATCATTTTTAAAAGTGTTAGTATTAACTCCAGCAGTGAAACTTCCAATATGTTTAACTACCATATTTACTGCTGTACCACTAATAGTTGTACGAATATATCCTTGTTGAACTGTTGGTGCAGTCATATCCATACATTCAAACATTTCAAATTCAGTAACTAAACCTGCAGATTTTACAATTTTAAATTTAACTTTTCCTGAACCTCCATTCTCTGCGATTGTAAAATAATTATAAGCACTACCACTGGTGTTTATAGCTGTGGTTAAACCAGCATCTGCTGCATTATCCATAATTGCACCAATGTAACATTTAATCTTATCTGGAGTAACTGCGTTTTGATAAGTTTCTTTTAACATATTTAAGGCCTCACAAGCGGCCCTGCTTGGAGTAGTTGCTCCAGTAACATCACTGTAACCTACATCTTTTAAAACTTTGCCTGTAGTGGCCAACTTAATGATCATATCTAATGCCTCAGCCTTTTTTGCAGAAGTATACTCATCTCCACCATAACCTGATTGCACTGGAGAAGTAGCTCCTGGCAAATCAGATACGCTTGAAATACTAGAACTAGGTACTCCTGCAGGTGCAGAGGAGCTACCTTTACTACAACCATATAATATTAGTGATGCACTTAAAGAAATTAAAAAACTAACAATAAATAAATTATTCACAAACTCCCTCCTATATCATTCTCGATATCAATTCAATATTGATATCAATATTAATATCAATCATTTGAAAAATATTTTTAAAATTAAATAATTATTTTCCTCCCTTAGATGGACCGCCAATAGGTATGGCCAAACTTACAAATATATCTGACATGTCTACTTTACGACCATCATCTAACTTATATTTTGTTCCACCAATTTTTATAGTTTCATCAACATACTTTCTATATTCAACATAAAAAGCAAGATTTTTTAGGATTACCAACCCTAAAGCTCCAGCAATTCCATATCCAATATATTTATCACTAGAATCATAAGGTCCCTTATCATCTTTTTTCTTCATTTCGTGATAAACATAACCTCCTCTTAATACAAGTCCCATGTTAAAAACATATCCTAAAAAACCACCATAAGTAGTTCCATCAAGTTTTTGATCTTCATCGTTTATCCCTGTAGTTTTGGGATCTACTCCTTTCCACTTGTAACTCATCATCTCGTAACTACCACCCAAAATAAATCCCTTTAACTGCAATCCTAATCGCCCGCCATAACCTAAAGAACTATATTTCCACTTGGAGGCCGTTGCTGTTGCTGATTCTTTTTTTTCTACTTTACCATTAAGGGCATATCCAAGATATGACTCTAAAAACACCCCAGCCATAGCAACATTAATAGATAAAACTAAAACTAAAGCTAAAGAAATAATTTTAAACATAATCTCTCTCTTTGTTTGTATAGTATTTTAATGATTTTTTTAAAAGATCATACTTAGATTTTAAATTTAAATAAAAAAAAATGTAATGCCGGTATTTTTTTCATTGTATCTGTTTAATCTACTAATTTTCTTCCTTATTGTTTATTTTTCTCCTTGAAATAAAATACACTTATCATTATATTTTTCAGGAGAAAATTTATGTTAATCATTTTATTTTCATTTGCCTTTGCCACACTCATCACAATAAATAACAACCTTTTTGCCGCTTGCCCCTCTGAAAAAATAGATTTACGTCAGCAAGGACATTCAATGTTTCATGCCTTTCGACACAATCAAGGTGCACTTAAAAATTGCTATGCTAACACTGCCAGCAGCTATTACGATGCTTTAAGAAGAGTAGAAAATAAATATGATACAAAAATATGCAAAGAAACTTCGTCAGTAATGGCCACAACTATTTCTGCTCGCTTAGAGCAGTACCTAGAATCAAATAATCCTTACAGCGAACCAAATAAGGTTATTAAGGGGGGGAAATTTTGTGAAACAATGGAGTATTTGCGAGATAATGGCAGTTGCATAATTGACAATATTGAAGGGAAAACTCCACTTGTTCCAGGATTACCACCATCAAATTTTTTGTTAGCAGGATTAGAATTTATTTATAAAGGTTATAATGAACATCGATATTTGGAAGAACAAAAAACTATTTCACAAAAACAAAAAATTCATATTGAGTTATTGGCCAAAACACTTCCAAGTGATATTTTAGATATGATTAATAATATGAAAAAGGCCGAAAAAAAAAGCGAAGAGTTGTTTGATTATATGATGAAAAATGGCAAGATGGCAGATGAAAAATTAAGTAAAGAACAAGAATTGTGGGATCAAAAACACGATCAATTAGAACTTGATCTTAAATCATTAATTGCACGCCATAACACCTATCAAGAGACAGTTTCACAGTACATGCAAGCTATTGGAGGAGAAAATAAATCAATACAAAAAGAATTTTATAAATATGTCGCTCCTTACATAAGACAATTTGATTGGGGTGATAAAGAAATAAATTATCGTAATAATGGATTAAAACAATTTTTTTGTTCTGTTCAAAAAATTGCACCAGGAATTGAAAAATTTAGTAGTGAGATAGAAAAAATTTTAAAATTTTCCACTCCCTATTATTTTGTTCAAGGTTGGGTTGATCTCTTCTGCGGTAAAAAACTTCTCTTGAAAAATAAAAGCCTTTCGTGCATTACAGAAGATAAAAAAAGCAATTTTCCTACTCTAATAGATAATGAATTTAAAAAAGGCACTTCAGCGCTGCCTATAGAAATTGCATACTATCCACAATTTTTTAAACACGGTAATGATTACGATTTCACTAAAGCTCCAGAAAATAAAACTAAGATCACAACTACCTCACACTCCTCTTTAATAATTGGTCGTAAGAAAGAAAAAGATATTTGTTATTATCTAATAAGAAATTCAACTTTTCTCAATTGTAAAAAAGAGGTCCATAAAGATATAGAGTGTGATAGTGAAGATCAATGGGTTAATGAAGAAACTTTGTTTAGAAATACTAAAGAATTATCTATATATCAGCAACAACAGCAAAAGTGACAGTGCCAGTGCCAGTAAGAGGAAATTTTTATTTACATGCAGGTAACATTAAGATTGTTTGCCATGCATTTTTAATTGCTACACTCATCCCACCACTCTTATAACGATCCATTGTCGTCTTGGAGAGAGAATAAATTGCTATTTGTGCTTTAGTAGCATTTGCTGGTGCTGATGTTGCAACAGTTATTGTATCAACCATCTTAGTTAATTTTTCTTCACCTAATTGATACAAGCTCATTCCCTCTTTATAAGATGTTTGGAAAGCTGTAATTGCTTCCGCTTCTGAAAGGGGAGCATTTTTTAATTTTTTATTTAGTTCAAGTGCAGTTATAAAAATATCTATAGGTCTAATCTCATTTATCATCTTCAACTCGCTTTCAGAAAAATTAGAAATTAAATTTGTAGGTATTGTAAACTTACCCTCAAAACGTATTCCATAAATTGCAGAAAAATCTTTTTCATTTTGACTTATTAGATCGAATACCTTTGTATCAATTTCTACTTTTTTAAGTAGTATATTTGCAATTACATTGTTTTTTGTTGCTGCATAAACTTTTTTTCCATAAGGCAATTGAACCACCGGATTGATACTAGTTGAAAAACCACCTACATCTGATTTTATTCGTACACAAAATCCATATGCAAAATCATCAGAATCATCTTGATAACCAGGATCCTCTGTTGTTCCAGAACTATATGCTAATTGCAGAAGTTGTTTATTTAAAGTTGATGTAGCATAAGGTAAACCTAAATAATTTCTTACTCCAGAAATAATTTGTTCAGGGATGATATATGAATCTCCTGTAAGTGAATATTTTACGTTATGAATTGGATCACTCTCGATATAAATTGTTTTTGAATTTGGATTTACGAAGGGAAGGGGATTCGACAATTTTTTTATCCCTAACATATGTTGCAAATAATCTACAAGCTCATTATAAACAACTGGAAAATCTGCTAAGCTTCCTCTTGGTGCATTTTTAACAAGTACATCATGGCCAGTGTATCTTGTTAGTAAATATTTCATTGCAAGCAATTTATCCTGCCAATTTCCTCTAATAGAGATATCTGAACTACTTTTAACATATTTAGGATCAATCTCTTTCATACTTAGTGTATACTTTCCACCTTCAGCTAAAACATCCAAATTTTGACTTTTAAAATATTCTATTACCTTGGGATCAAAACAAGATGAGGGAGTATAATTAAGCTTATTTCTAATTTTTAAATCTACAATTGTTCTTAAATCCTTAATCTCTTTTACTATAGTTTTTCCTTTCTCAGCTACAGCACAACTTAGATCAGGGGTATTTAAAACATCTAGAAAGAGTCGAGCAGTTATTAAAGTTGCTTGACGATATTCTTCAATGAATGGACATAATCCAGCTTTATCTTTTGCAATATCTTCATCGCTACATCCAGCATACATCATTTCTTTAGTAGCACCATATCTATCTTTAAACAATTCTATTAACCTTTGTAACTCATCAAAAACTGCTCTGGCCTTATAAAACATTCTGTTTGTATTTAGAATAGATTGACCAACAGTAAATTCACTAAAATCAAAACGTCCATTTCTAAAGTAACGATGTCTATAAGAATCCATATAACGGTTATAATAATCTTTTGCTACTTCTATGATATCTGTTCCTTCATCAAAGCGATCACAAAAAATTGAAGAACCAACATTTTCATCAGTACAATATTCATAAGTATGTAATTTACTCTTTTGGATCTGATCATATTCCTTTTCAAATACCATTAATCTATCTTCAACTGTTTTTAATATTGCGTATGCATCATCAAATTTCTCTTTAGCTTCTTTGTACTGCAAACTATTTTCTCCATAAGCTAATTTCATCTTTTTTACTTCTGCATCTAGTTCTACAATTTTTTGCTCCTTTTTCACTCTGTTATATTCATTAATTGTAGGTGTTGCTCTCTCAATTACATCATTTATTTTATTTTCTATTGTTTTATCAACATCACTAACACTTTTATTGTCTGCTATCTTAAATACAGTTCCATTATTTCCTAATAATTCTCTTGCATATCCAAATCGTAAAGCAGCAATGTCATATTTCCCCATAACCCCTAGAGTATTTAATTCAGACTCTCCATAATCCATTACTGAACTGAAGGTAGGAGCTGATACAATATTTAGTTTTTTTGCCTCATCTTTAGTTGTTACTTCTTCGATGGAATAAAAATTTTCTTTATCGTATGAACCTTTAAAGTTATGTCTTAGTCCTAAGTTATGACCTATTTCGTGAACCAATGTATGAACATAACAAAGAGGAACTATAATATTAGTAATAGCTTGTTGTTGAAATTCAGTTAATTCTTCCCAACCTTTTAATGAACCATTTGCTTTAAGTATACCCGTAATCTCTTTTATTCCAGGGAAAATCATTCTCGCCAATCTAGCAGTATTGATCATTTCAATTGGTTCTAATCTTTGTTTGGACATTTCTAATAATTTTTCTTCATAAGAAAATGCTTCATTGCCTCTTTTATAAGGAGTTAACGATAATTCCAATTCGCGCTCTTTTGAATTTTGATTATTAACTATAGAATTAGTTATTAATTCATTAGTTTTACTTTTCTCATATTCTTTTAGAATTTGTTTTTGATTATAAGTTGTAAGCTTGAATTTATCATTTAATATGGAAAATTTATCTTCACCTAAAACATTATGTCTGTTTATTACATCTTCTCTGGCCTTTGACCAACTTTTGTCTCCTGCTTTTACACGCTTATAAAGTTTTTTTCCTATTGCTGAGGCAATAGTTCCTGAGGTAGCAGCATCTACACTACTACTATCACTTTCATTTTCTCCCCCTCCCTCTTCTGCCTCTGTATTTGAATCTCTTCCTCCTGCGGATGCTATTTTTTCTTCTTGTTGTTTCTTTTTAATTAATTCAGCTATGGCCAACTCTCTTTCATAATCGTTGGAAATATCGACCATTCCTTCATATGTATCACGCACTATTTGCTTGAAAGCTCCACTGTAAATGTTAACATTACCATGAACTATCTCTCCTGTACTTGGATTAACAGTTGTTGGTCCATAACCTAAAAGTCCTTCAGCGCTTGGCTCATCAACAAGATTGATAGTATTAAACCTTAAGTCTCCTGGAACAATTTTATTTGGTTCTCTAAGAGCAAGTTGAAATCCTGCATTTGCTTTTCTTAAACCATCATTAACTATCCCAACTGCTTTATAAGTTGCTTGTTTTAATGATTCATTTCCTGGATTATTAAAACTATCACTCATGTAATATTCAATAACTTTTCTATCTGGATTCCAACGATTTAAAAAGTATTTCACATTGGTTCTTTGAGAATCATAATTTTTACTGTTTATTTCTTGAGCGGTGGTAAAAAATCCAAATTTATTTTGATCTTCTTCAGAATAAGCTATTGGTTTATAATCTTTTGAAATAATTTTATCTAATTTTACTAAGGAATAGAAAAAGCGCGCCTTAAAACTTGTACGATCAAAATTCATACGTAGTTTATTATTATCTGGATCAACAATATTACCAAATATACAATCGTAACTTGCAACAATCTTATAACTTTTTTCAATCATTACATTAATAACGTCTTTAGTGATTGTATAATCAACTAGCGCACTTCCAGTTTCTTGCATACAAGATTTATCTAGATTAAAAAAATCTAAATTTTGTTCTTTAACCTCAAGATTTGCTAAATCTGGTTTAAAAAATCTTTTTTGATCCCAGGTAATTTCATTATTCTCTTCTTCTTTATTTAAGCAATCACCATTATTATCGGTTGTACAACGATAATCAGAGTAAGTTGCAGGTATTGAAAGTATTGGAACCTCATTAACTGGATTGCTACGAAATTCTTCATTTTTTTCAAATTGAACAACATCAAGTGAATTTTTATCAAATCTTATTTTAACTAATTTTTCGTCTCCTTGGCGAAAAACTTGAGCGCTTGTTATCTCTCTAGGAGCAGCTAATGTTGAAGGCATATACAAATAAACACCGCTGGTATCAATTGCATTTTTTTGCATAATCTCTGCATCCTTATAAACCTCTTCATATGCTCTATCCTTCGCACAGGAGGCAAGGAACAATATTCCTAGCAAACCAAAAATAACCAAAGCAAATTTGGTATCATTTAATAATATTTTGTCTCTCATAAATGTCTGCCCCTTAATTTGTTAGTTGTCTTTCAACCTTTATATTAAAAATATATTCTAAAAAGCATAACTTACTCCTAAGGAAATGTTACCTTTTTCCTCATTGAGTAACTTATAGTTCGTATCATGACCATTGGCCTTATATAATGAATCTCCATATACTAATTCCAGAGATATTCCAATTTCATCTGTAACGTTGGCATTAATAGAGTATCTATTTTCAAAACTTGGAATTCTTCTTGTATCTCTATAACTCCAGGTATCTGCTAAAGTTAAAGTTGATGCCAGAATTAAAAAATCCCAAGGAGTATAAGTTAGACCAAATTTATTTTTAATAGAATAACTAGTATTCATCTTGTTACTGGCATCTGTGGTGAATTTGTGAAAGTTTTTTGAAAATGATGGTGAATATTTAAATGTTACATATTTAAGACCAATCATCGCTAAATCAAAAGTAATTGATGGACCTATTGCTACAGCTGTCCTTAGGCCCTTTTCTACTCTGGAAACTTCGCTTGTAGGAACAACTACTGAACTAGTTGTAGCAAATTTTATATATTGACCTAAATTAAATAATACTTTTGCAAAATAAATAGTGCTGTCATTAATTTTTTGTTCTCTATCTTGAGTAAAATCTTTACTAACACTAGCATCTATTCCTGCTATAATGGCAAAAGGAATTTTTGCTTCTATATTTACACCTAAATCAGAGCTAGCGGAGTACTCAGTAGAAGAAAATTTATACATGTTCGAGTTTGTTGAAGCATATATTGTTGTGTTAAATATCTTCTCTTCTTTTAAATCAGCATAAGAAGTTGGTGATGATAAAGATAATATCAGGGTAAGCGAAAAAATTTTTTTAAGTGTAAACAATTTAGTCATTTGATCCCCTAGTGTAAACTTCCCGTTAATAAAATATGTGGGTAGTTTGTATAGAAGATTTGCAAACGCTATGCCGAAAAA
>JADGAM010000069.1 GCA_015232015.1 Oligoflexia bacterium
ACGAACCTAAATTAAGTATTGCTTAAACTAAAATTAAATCATTTTACTATAATTAAGGTTTTTATGAATATGAATATGAATATGAATATGAACATGAATTCAACAAATTATGAAAGTAACATCACTAATTCTATTAGTACCTCTAAAACAGAACCAGATAATCAATATGTTTGTTTCAAATTTGATAGTGACGAATATGCATTAGATATAAAATATATTCAAGAAGTAATAAGAATTCCAGCAATCACTCACGTTCCACAGATGCCTGATTTTGTTTTAGGAATTGTAAATATTCGGGGGAAAATAGTTCCCATTTTTGATTTGAGGAAGAAATTAATGTTGGAGGACAAACCATTTAATAAACTTTCTAAATTAATTGTAACTAATAAAAACAATTCTTTATTAAGTTTTGTTATCGATGAAATTTCAGATAATACAAAATTAAATGCTAATCAAATTGATCCTACTCCTTCTGTTAAAACAAAAATAGACAAAAATTGTATCAATGGAATTGGTATCCTTAGAGAAAGAATGATTGTGATTTTAGATTTCGAAAAATTAAATGAATTAATAAATTCTGAAATCAACAAGGCAAAATAAAAATGAGCAAGAATATAAATACTATAAAAATACTTCAATTAGTTGAGTTTGTTTTAGGTAACGATACATATGCTTTACCACTAAATAATGTTCAAGAAATAATTAAAATAGTAGAAATTATTTACATCCCCAAGGCCCCCAGTTTTGTTGAAGGTGTTATTAATTTAAGAGATAAAATTGTTCCTGTTATTGATTTAAAAAAAAGATTTGATATCAAAAATAATTTAAACGAAGATAATAATAAAATAAAAATTAAAGCATCATCACGTATAATTATCTCGGAAATTGCTTCTCATACAATTGGTCTTATTGTTGATCATGTAAAGCAAGTTATCAACGTAGAAGAATCTCACTTTGAAAATAAACCGGAAATTACTAACAGTATTGATCAAGATTTTATTGAAGGAATGCTTAAGTATAATAATAAAATAATTATTATTTTAAATCCTAATAAGATTTTATCCAGTTCTGAAACAAATAATTTAAATTGCTTAAAATAAGATTATGCTAGAATTAACAGACAAAGAATTAGATATACTAATTAATATTATGTATAATGCAACCGGTGTATTATTGCGTTCTACAAAGAAAAATTTGGTAATAAATCGTTTAAGAGGCCGCATTCAAGAATTAAAATTAAATTCTTTTAGTGAATATATTAAAATTTTAAACGAAAATAACAATCAAGAAATCAATGTTTTTATCAACCAAATTACTACTAATGAAACATTTTTTTTTCGTCATACGGTTCATTTTAATTATTTATATGAAACAATTTTACCTCAATTAGAATTTAGTACTAAAAAAAATAATAATAAAAATATTAGGCTTTGGTCAGCTGCCTCTTCCACAGGAGAAGAGCCCTATTCTATTGCAGTTATATGTAAAGAATATTTTAAAAATAAACCTTTATTTTCATTTGATATTTTAGCATCAGATGTAAATAGTGAAGTTATCGTAAAAGCAATGGAAGCAAAATATACTGAACGAAGTATGCGAGAAACTCCCAAAAGCATTATTGATAAGTATTTTATTACAACTGCAACTGCTAAAAGTAATAATAATTTAACCTTTTCTCCTATAACTGAAATAAAAAAAGCAATTAAGTTTATAAATCATAATTTATTAAATACGTTAACACAAAAACCATTTGATGTAGTATTTCTAAGGAATGCTTTAATTTATTTTGATACCGAATCTAAAAAGAAAGTATTAAATAACATACATAAAATAATTAACGATGGTGGATATTTATTTTTGGGTCTATCAGAGGGAATTAATGACAATGAAGGACAATTTAAATTTATCCACTCCGGAATTTATAGGAAAGAGTAAATGATAACAGCAATTATAGCTGACGATTCTCCACTACTTCGTCAAGTGCTAAAAGATGTATTAGAAAAGTCCAAAGAAATAATTATTGTAGGTATGGCATTAAATGGTAAAGCAGCAATTGAACTTGTTAAAAGTAAAAAACCAGATATTTTAATACTTGATTGTGAAATGCCAATAATGAATGGATTAGAGGCCTTAAAAATTATAATGGAAGAAACACCCCTTCCCGTTTTTGTATTTAGCACCCTTACTTCAAAATCATCAATCACAACAATAAAGGCCTTAGAATTAGGGGCCGTTGATTATTTATTAAAACCTACTGGCGGCATTGAAGAATTAGAATTAATTTCAAGTGAACTTATTTTAAAAATAAAACATGTGGTACGCAAAGGTTTAAATAAAAACATTCATAATTTAAAAAAAATTAGCACAAACATTATTGCTAATCAAAATTTAAAATCTAGAAAAATAGATATAATTACCATAGGTTCATCAACAGGAGGAGTTCAGGCCTCTTCAAAAATAATTCCGTTTTTAAATGAAAAGATTGCCCCTATTGTATGGGTTCAGCATATGCCTGAGCATTTCACATTAAGTTTTGCCAAAAGACTTGACGGGCCTTCAAAAATTAATGTTAAAGAGGCAGAAAACGGAGAAATTTTAAAATCCGGTACTTGTTATATTGCTAAGGGAGGACATCAGATGAAAATCATAAAAACTCCTTCGGGTTTTAAATTACAAGTTATGGGTACGGAAAAAATATCTGGTCATTGTCCTTCTTGCGATTATCTATTCGAATCTGTAGCAGAACATTTTAGCAGCAATGCGCTTGCACTAATTTTAACGGGAATGGGAGAAGATGGAACAAAGGGATTAGTTCAATTACATAATAAAGGTGCTTATGTAATAGGACAAAATGAAAAAACTTGTACAGTTTATGGTATGCCAAAATCAGCATTTAAAGCTGGCGCTGTTGATATCGAATTAGATATTGATCAAATACAGCATGAAATTCATCGTCTTTGCGGAATAAAAGAATAAATAAAATAAATGAATTATAATTAGGGGATATCAATGACAGAAAATAATAACAGTAGCAATAATAATAAACTAATTTCTGAGAATGATCGTCGAGAAATGTTGGCAGATTTTTTAATTGATTGTGAAGTATTACTAAAAACATTAAATGATAAATTATTAATATGTGAAAAAACAATTTGTAGTAAAGGACTACTTGCTGATGAAGATGTAGATTCTATGTTTAGGGCCGCTCATTCAATTAAGGGGGCAGCTTCCTTTATTGGCCTTGATAACATTGTAAAGCTAACTCATGAAATGGAAAATATTTTACAAAAAATAAAAATAAAACAGCTTGTGTTAGATGAAAATATTTTTAATGTTCTTTTCAAGGCCTTTGACAAGCTTGATGCTCTTTTTACTAGAACTAAAGAAACTAGTTTTGATGATGGTGATATTGAAAAAGAAGTAAAAGATATATTAAATGTTTTAGAATTAAAAAATAGCAATAGCAATACTACCGATAACAATGAAAAATACATTCAACAATATTATGTTGAAACAATTCAAAATATTGATGATTTTAATAATCAATTACTAAATTATGAAAAAAATAAAGATAATAAAAATGTTATTGATAATTTATTTCGAATTACTCACACTATAAAAGGTTCAAGTGGTCTACTAAAAATACATGATGCTCATAAAGTATCCCACTCTATGGAAAATATTTTAAATTATGCTCGTACCACTGGAAAGATCCTAGATAATCTTTATATTTCTGCACTTTTTGCTGCAATAGACATTATAAAAGATATTGCTACTAGTGCTTATTATAAAAAACCGCTAACTAGCAATATTGCTAAAATAATTGAAGAATTAGAAAAACTAAATTTAATCATTGATGATAATACTAATTCTGTTGATATTTCTAACGACATAGTTGAAAAAAGAATAGCAGAATTAACTTCTGAAAATAAAGATATCGTAAAAATATCTCTTCAGCTAGAAGGTAATCTAGAGCTGAAAGGGATGAAGGGAATGCTATTACAAGAAAAATTATCTCGTATTCATGAAATATTTTTAATGACTCCAACTATAGAAATGTTAGATAAAAAAGATTTCAAAAACGATTTTACTATAATTTTTCTTTGTAATGCTCATACTAAAGAAAATGATAAAGCAAGTGTTGAGGAAATTAAAAATCTATTAAACATAGATGGTGTAACTTCAATTCAAATAGAAAAAAATAATAATTTGAACCAACCCTATTCTCAACAACAACAACAAACTCAACACAATCAAATTGAAATTTCTACAATTAAAGTTGATTCAAATAAAATCGATACGCTATTAAATTTATCAGGGGAATTAGTCATATTAAGAGCAAAATTTTCTCAACTTCTTTTTAGGTTAAAAGAGGAACATCTAAAAAGTAAAGAGTTAGTAAATATTATTGATGATTTAAAAAATAAAAATATTAAGTCATTTGATCATTCAAAATTAGATGGATTAGATAAAAAATTTGATTTTAAAAACATTACTCAAATAATTAATACCTTTGATGAAACTACAAGTTCACTTGGGAAAATGGCATCGGAAATTCAAACTGGAGTTATGCAAACACGTATGATTCCTATTGAAGGAATCTTTAATCGTTTTAAAAGGACTGTAAGAGATATCTCTCATGAACTTAATAAAAAAATAGAACTGGTTACAAAAGGCGAAGAGACCGAACTTGATAAAAAAATTATTGACAGCTTAGGAGAGCCACTAACTCACATGATTCGAAATGCCGCTGATCATGGAATTGAGGATAGAGAAACTAGAATTGCCGCCGGTAAACCTGAGCAAGGAACAATCTATTTAAGTGCTTCACATAAAGGAAATAGTATTTGTATTGAAGTGGCCGACGATGGAAAAGGAATTGATCATCAAAAGGTTTTTAAATCTGCTATTTCTAAAGGTGTTATTAGTGAAGAAAAAGCTCAAATGATGAGTAAAGAAGATATTTTAAATCTAATTTTTCTTCCAGGATTTAGTACTGCTAATAAAGTAACTGGAATTTCTGGTCGTGGTGTAGGAATGGATGTAGTAAAAACAATGATTAATTCTGTAAATGGAATTGTGGAAATAAATACAGAAGTTGGATCGGGTACAAGTTTCTTGTTAAAAATACCTCTGACTTTAGCAATTATTCAAGCTTTAAATGTAGTTGTTGGTGCAGAAGTATATTCTATTCCCATAGAATCAGTAGTTGAAATTATAAAAGTTCATCCATTTGATATATATTCTGTAGATGGTAATGAAACCGTTAAACTTAGAGAACATGCTTTAAGTTTAATTGAATTATACAAAGTTATTCATACTAAAAAACCAATTGATATAAATAAAAAGATTGATGTTAAAAGTATTGTAGTAATAACTGACGGTCAAAAACAAGTTGGTTTAGTTATTGATGATTTAATTGGAAAAGATGAAATGGTAATTAAATCATTAAGTGAACATTTTGGTCATGTAAAGGGAATTACTGGTGCTTCAATTTTAGGAGATGGACGAATAGCTCTTATACTAGATCCACTAAATATCATTAAAGAAATTTAAAATACTTAATTTTATAAGGAAGAAATGATGACAGACTTAATTGTAGGAATTGCTGATATTAAAATTGGGCAAGGAGAACAAATTATAAAAACTTCTTTAGGTTCCTGTGTCGCTGTTTGTATATACTCAAAAGAGTATCATGCAGGAGCTATGATTCATTATATGCTACCGTCCTTAGAACAAGAATCGAGCAATAATTTAAAATTGGCAAAATATGGTAATCCTGGAATTCTGGAAATGTTAAAGCAATTTAAGAGTAAATTTAAAATTGAAAATAGTGAATTAGTTGCTAAAATCTTTGGTGGCGCTAAAGTTTTAAAAAATATAACAACCAATATTGGTTTTTGTAATGAAAAAATTGCCAGAGAAATTTTACATGAACAACACATTAAAATTATTGCTTCTAAAACTGGTGGTGAAAAAGGTTATAAAATTGATTTTAATTTAAGTAACGGCATTGTTCTATGTCAAGTGTTCGGAGAAAATGCAGCAGAATATTAGGGAGAATATAAATAATGAACGAATCAAAAAATATTAAATTTAATAAAACAGTACAATTAATTACTAAGATGAGCTTAGATATGGCCTCTGTCGTATTTTCTAAACTAACAAAAACTGATGCTAAAATCATAATAGATAAAATATATTCAGATGACATTTCTAATATAAGCGAAAATATGAATAAAAATAGCAAAGAAGTTATGGCCTCTCTTGTTAATCTAGTCGGAGATACGCCAATGAAATTTCTTTTCATGGTTCCTTTGAATGATTCACTTAAATTAACAGATTTAATTCTTGAAAAAAAAATTGGAACTCATAATGAATTTAATATGTATGTAGAAAGCTCAGTTCAAGAAATTGGTAATATCATGGCAAGTGCTATATGTAATGTTTTTGTTACAACTTGCAAAATCAAATTAGTTCCTGCTCCACCAATAGTAATGAAAGATTTCTCTTCAACTATTTTTCAAGAATATACTTTTGATTTAGCAATGGAACAGAATGAAATGTTAGTAGTTGAAAGCCATTTTGATTTAACCAATTGTGGAATTAATTGTAGTCTTTTCTTATTACCATATTTAGAAAGTAATAAAATTCTTAGTTCTATAGAAGGATTATAAATTTAAAAAAAAAGGTTATAATATGTCAAAAAGTATTTTAATTGCAGATGATGCACCAATTATTAGATTAATGTTAAAAGATATTATTACTCCATTAGGTTATCAAATTGTTGCCGAGGCCGCTAATGGTGAAGAGGCCATTCAAAAATATAAAGAATTTAAACCAGATCTAGTTACTATGGATATTATAATGCCTATTAAAAATGGAATAGAGGCCTTAAGTGAAATATTAAAATTAAATCCAAAGGCCAAAGTTTTAATGATATCCGCCATTGATCAGAAGGAATATCTAACAAAAGCAATAAAAATCGGAGCAACAGATTATATAGTAAAGCCATTTGAAGAAGCAAAAGTACAAATTGCAATCAAGAAAGCTCTAGGCGACCATAAATTATAAAATTCATAAAATTATAAAATTCATAGAAAATTTTCGATGAAAATTTTGACCATCTATCCATTACTGTGATTTAATCTAATCCACCAATTATTTTTATATCAATATAAGGGAACTCCGAAATAAGGGAACTCCGAAGGATTTACCTATGAAAATATCACTTCTTATGATCATCATGATCATCATCTCTTCGTTTTTTATATTTCATTCCTCATTTAGTTTTGCTAGTTATAAGGATTTAACAATTTTGCTTGCAAAAATTGATCAAGCTGAAGCAAATAAACTACCTAGAACTGCAATAGATTTGGCCAAGCAATTGGAAAAAAAGGCCAAGAGTGAAAATGAATATGGAATCTACATCAGAGCAAAAACCAAAAAAATTATTAACAGTGCATATATTAATGGAGATCAAGCAAAAGAAAGAATTAGATATCTGCTTAAAGAATTAAAAAAAGAACCTACTGAAAATCAATCAATTCTTAAAGCAATACTTGCTATTTGGTTTACTAATTATTATCAACAAAATAGTTACAAATTTAAAAATAGAACGGCCATTAATAATGCAACTTATACGAATTCATCTGATGAAGATTTTTTAGATTGGGATTTAACAAAAATCCAAAGCGAAATTATTAAATTGTTTTCTGATGCCTTAAAAGATGAATTGCGTTTGAAAAATATCTCTATAAACAAATATCGTGGTTTAATTGAGGCCGGAAATATTTTTTCAAGTAAAAACTACTCTCTTTATGATTTCTTATTAAGAGAACATATTAATTTTTATAGTAATTTTTCAAGTAAATTTTCTTCTATAAACCAAGATGAAGTAGAAATACAAAGTTCCTCTGTAGCATTTACTAACTATAACAATTTTATTAACTTAAAAGCGGATCAATTTCCCAATACTCCCTATAAAAAAGCATTACTACTCTATCAAGATTTATTAAAATATTATAAGAACAAAAATGATAAAGAGATGTTTCTAGATGCTGAATTAGCACGACTTAATTTTTTAAAAGAAAAAGGAGTGGGAGATGAAAAACTTGAAATCATTCAAAAACATCTTATTTCATTAATTTCTGAATTTAAATCTTTAAAAACTTCAACATATGCTCAATATCAGCTCTCCTTAATTTATAGTGAACAAGATAATCAAGATAATTTAGTAAAGGCACTTGAAGTTTGCAATAAGGCAATTGTTAATTTTAAAGATAGCGACGGTGCTAAATTATGTAGAAATCAAATAAACAATATTACTCAAAAAACATTTACTGCTGATACAGAAAATATAATAGATAAATTTAATCAAAAAATTAATCTCCACTATAAAAATATAAATGAAATTAATTTCAAAATTGTTAAAGATGATTGGGATAGTTATTTAAAGCAAAAATGGAGTAATTTAGGAGATAATTTAAATGAAGAACAATTAAATAAATTAATAAACCAAAAAGCAGAGGCAGAATGGTCAATAAAATTACCTGCTACTAAGGATTACAAAATACGCTCTGAAAGTATTGATCTCCCTAAATTAGCTTATGGTTTTTATAAAATTTTTATTTCTGAAAACAAAGATTTTAATTCTATTAAAAAAAATAATAATCAAGTTATTTACCTCTCATTTTGGTATACAGATACTACTCTGCTTATTCGAACGATGACTACAGATACAACTAACAGTAACAATAATAATAACAACAATAGCAATCAACAGATTCAAGGATTAGTAATAGACTCTATTGATGGTAAACCTTTAAAAGATAAATCAATTATCTTATATAAAAGAAATGATAACAAAGATGGTACTTATGATTTTTTTAAAAGCACCTCTAGTGATAAAAATGGTTCATTTATTTTTGAAGGAGATCCTTTAGGTGGTGACTATGCTCTCAAAGTTGAATCAAAAAATAGTGGTGAAGTTGCATTTCATAACAATCTTTATTTAATGGGTAAAAATAGTAATCGCAGTAGCAATAGCTATTTTCAATCTTTAGAAACAACAAAATATCAGACGGTTTTATTTACTGATAGATCAATATATCGTCCAGGACAGCGAATTCAATTTAAAGCAATATGTTTAAAGATCAATGCTCAAAAAGACTTATATCAAACTGATTCATGCAAAAATGTTACTGTACGTTTATATGATCAAAATAGACGTGAAATAGCAAAAATTATCAAATCAGCAAATGAGTGGGGTTCTTTCAGCGGAGATTTTATAATTCCTGATAATATATTAAATGGTTCGATGAATATTTCAACTGAAAAACCTTCAGGGCAAACAACTATTCAAGTTGAAGAATATAAACGTCCTAAATTTGAAGTAATACTAAAACCATCTCAAAAAGAGTTTACTTTAAATAACAATGTTGAAGCTGAAGGCTCGGCCATAAGTTATACAGGAATTCCAATTGCAAATGCAAAAGTTAAATACAGAGTCACACGTAGAGTAATTCGCCATTCATATTATTCAGAGTCAGATGTTTTTCAAAAATGGTCTTTGTACAATAAAAAACATCTGGCCAATTTTTTGCCAACTACTATCACTAAAGAAATCGCAAATGGTCATACTACGACTGACAATAATGGTAATTTTAAAGTTGAATTTACTGCAGTACCTGATTTGTCTATTAATAAGAAATTAAAACCGATCTTTAATTATAACCTTGATGTTCAGATAGTGGATTCTACGGGAGAAACAAGAGAAAACAACAAAAGCTATAACTTTGGTTATGTTTCTATGAAGACAGAAATGATTGTACCTGACTGGTGTATGGCCAATCAAGAATTTAACTTGAAAGTTAAAACCTCTAATCTTGATAATGTTCCTATAAATAGTAGTGGAAAAATATTTATTTATTCATTAAAAGGTCCACAAAAACCTCAAAGAAATGGCGATTATAAAAATTGGGAATTAGATAAAGAAATTTCCTCTTTCGATTATCAAACACAAATAGCAGAAACTGCTGTTAATGAGATTCCATTAAAATTAAAAGTTGGTGCATATCGAGCAATATTAAAAACAAAAGATAAGTGGAATAATCAAATTGAAGATGAATTGAATTTTATTATTTTACCTCAAAAAAATGAAAAATTTAATATTCCTTTACCATCGATTTTAAAAATAAAAAATGCTGGTTACAAAGCAGAGGTAGGTAGTACTTTGGAGGCAATTTGGGCCAGTGGATATGAGGATGCAGAGGCATACATCTCGCTTATTAAAGGTAATAAAATTTTAAAATCATATTGGAGTTCTAATTCCAATAAAGATAATTTAAATTTTCATTATATTAATTTTGATATAAGTGAAAAACATATTGGAGGATTAACTTTACAAGTGTACTTTGTGCATGAAAATCAAACATATATTTATTCACAATTTATTGACATACCAAGACCAAATAAAACTTTAAAAATTAGCTGGGAAACATTTCGTAATAAAATTAAACCAAATGAAAATGAAATGTGGTCACTGAAAATAAGTAAACCACTAACTAGCAATCACAATAATCAAACCAATCACAATAATCAATCATTTGAAAGTTTTGTTGCTGAAATGGTGGCAACATTATATGATCAATCGCTGGATTCCTTTAAAGCCCATAACTTTACAGATTTGAAAAATTATTTTTCAAAAGATGTTATTGCCACTAATTTTTCCAGCAATCTAATAAATAAAGATTTTCACATACTATACAGTAACTATCAAAAACCTTATATACATGTAGAAAGAATATATCCATCATTTACTAATGATCTAAAAAACCAATTTCAAATTCTCTTTCCATTTCAACCCAGAAATTTATATAGCAGTATGAGTATGAAGAAAGGTCTAATGAAAGCTCAAGATGTATTATCTCCTATGACAACAATAAATAATAACGAAAATTCTAATAATGAAATGAAAGAACAAGTTCCTACTATCACTACACCTAACAGTGCAACTATCACTCCAACTATAAGAAAAAATTTTCAGGAAACTGTTTTTTTCTTTCCCCATTTAGTAAGTGACAGCAATGGTACTATTAAAATTAATTTTATTGCTCCGGAAACTCTTAGCAAATGGAAGTTTATGGCCTTGGCCCATGGTAAAAATCTTGAAAGTGGTTTAATAAGTGATGAAATAATAACTCAGAAAGAATTAATGATAACTCCCAATACTCCTCGTTTTATTCGTCAAGGTGATAAAATACAATTTAACGTGAAGGTAAGCAATAACTCTGAAAAAAATCAAAAAGGAAGCATTAATCTTAATTTTTTTAATATCCTAAATGAAGAAAATGTTACTGCTTACTTTATAAAAAGTAATAATTCTTCAAAAGAATTTGAATTGGCGGCAAATCAATCTCAAAATTTTTCTTTTGAAATAAATGTTCCTGATGTTACATATCCTGTTAGTTATAGATTTTTAGCAAAGTCTGAAACCTTCAGTGACGGAGAAGAATCCATAATTACTATTCTTCCTCGTAATATCTTTGTTGATGAATCATTTCCTCTTTGGATTAGTGGTAGTGGAAAAATGAATTTTAAGTGGAAGAAACTAAGTGATTCCTATAAATCAAAAACATTAAAGCATCAAAAACTTATTGTTCAAATTGTTTCAAATCCCATTTGGTATGCAGTATTAGCATTACCTTACTTAGAACAATCTCCTGTAGAATCTAGTGATCAAATATTTAATCGTTTCTATGCTAACACTATTGCTAGTTTTATTTTAAATTCAAATCCCAATTTTCAAAACATATTTGAAGAGTGGAAGAAAAATCAAAAGCAAAAGCAAAATCAAAAGCAAACGCAATCATTGCCATCTGCAAATCTTGCAAACATTGCAAATATTGCAGAAACACCTTGGTATGCTGATGCTTTAACAGAGGAAAATACTAAGAACAATATTAGTATTTTCTTTGATAAAAATCGAATACGAATGGAAACTCAAAATGCTTTAGAAGAACTTAATACGAGAGTTCTTAGTGATGGTAATTGGCCGTGGTTTAATGGAGGCCCTAAAAATGAATATATCACCCAATATATTCTAAGTGGTTTTGGTAAGCTTAAGCAACTTGGAATTAATATACATCCAAATATGAACACCATTTTAAAGTCTGTTCTTGCCTTAGATAAGTGGGTAAATGAACAATATAAAACAATTGAACGAGAGCAAACAAAGAAAGAAAACCACTATACTTCAAACATAGCATTTTACCTATATACCAGATCATTTTTCTTACAAGAAATACCTATCGCTCAAGAATATAATGAAGCAATCAATTATTATATTTCACAGGCGGAAAAACATTGGAATAAGACCCACTCTCGAATGTCTGAGGCGCACACCGCTTTAGCTTTAGCACGCTTTAAAAAAAATAATAAAAACCCAACCTCTGTAATTATTATTCAATCATTAAGAGAGCGTGCAAAACATTCTAAAGAACTCGGAATGTTTTGGGAAGAAAGTCCCTTTTGTTATTTTTGGTATCAAGCACCTATAGAAACTCAGGTAATAATGATTGAATTATTTAAAGAATTAGATTTAAAACAAAAAGAAATCGATGAATTAAATATTTGGTTATTAAAACAAAAACAGACTCATGCTTGGAAAACTAATAAGGCCACTGCTAATGTTGTATGGACTTTACTTAATCAAGATCTCGATAACCACTCTAAAATTACTAAACCTAATCTTGTAGAGGTAACTATCGGCAACCAAAAAATAACTCCTAATCTTAGGGGTAGCGAAGCTGGCAGTGGTTTTTATCAAAAATCTTTTGATAGTAAAGAAATTACTTCAATGACAAATTCAGCTGGAGATATTGAGTTATATAAAAAAGATAAAGGTATCTCATGGGGTGGAGTTTTTTGGCATTATTTTGAAGATATTTCAAAAGTTACAGCTCATAAAACTCCTCTGGAATTAAAGAAAAAAATCTTTGTTAAAAGATTTACTAAAAAAGGGCCAAAACTATTTCCTGTTATTTCTCAAGATAAGGAAGCACTTGACGTTGGTGATACAATAGTTATTAGAATAAATCTTAATGTTGATAGAGATATGGAATTTATTGAAATGAAAGATATGCGAGCAAGTGGTACAGAACCTACTACTGTTTTATCTCAATACAAATTCCAAGATGGATTAAATTACTATCAAAGCACAAAAGATACTGCCACCTATTTTTATTTTGATTATTTACCAAAAGGCACATATGTTTTTGAATATGAGTTACGTATTTTCCAAAAAGGCAGTTATCAAACAGGAATTACAGAGATAAAATCTCTTTATGCCCCTGAATTTTCTTCACACTCTGAAAGTATTCTTCTTAAAACCAAATAGTTCATTGTAATTATATTCAATTCAAGCTATATTACACACTTTGATTATATTAAGACCATCACTATAATTGATAACTGATAATTGGAAGATTAAACGTGCACACTAGCTTGAATGATAATGATAATAACAATATTTTAAGATTCCACCCCAAAGAAGTAATAAATTACCTCTCAACCTTAAAACTAAATATCTATGATTTTTTTATAGATTTCGCTTTTAATAAAAATAATTACCTAAGCTATGCCTCCAGCAAAGTAAATTTTGCTATAGGAATTTATGATTCACAAGATGAATCAGAAAAACAATTTTCTGATTTCTTTGAATATAGAAATGGCCTCTTAATTCAATCAAAGCTTCAAAATTTTAATAAAAATATTCTAATCTCTTCTCTTGAAAACAGCGTTTATTCAAAATATTTTAAAAATTTATCAACGATTGCCTTTAATAAGTGTTCGGCCAAAAAATCACTACATAATCTTACAGACGAACAAAAACAAACATTTTTAACTGCAATCTACCCCCTCCTCGCTCATAATGCTCTATTTGTTATTGAAGATTATATTTTTGACTTTGATAAAGAGCATTTAGATGAAAATATGAATTTCATTATAAATGATGCTAAAAAATATTATGGCGAAGAAAAATTCAATATTATTAAAAAAGAATTTTTGTCTCTACTTAAAGATAAATTTCCAACTAGTATCAACAAATGGATCTCAATTTTTAACAACAGTGGTTACGAAATAATTTTCCATAAACAGTACACTTGTTTTTATGGAAAAATCTTAGTTAAAAAAACTAAGTCAAATCTTAAAACATACCTCTCATAGAATTAGATACCTTTAACCCCCTTCTTTGGCCTGTGGAGGTTGGATTATGGTAATTGATAGCATCTGCATATGTAATTTTTTTACAAAATTCTAAATCTTTTTCTTTAATATTCTTAAGTGATTGTTTGGCCAAATCAGAACTCTTTACAACTTGAACTATCTCACTATTAAAAGATCTACTTACGGTATCTAAATTGTATGAACCAACAACATAAATATCTTCATCTACAATCATATGTTTTGCATGATACATTCCCCTTCTTTGCCTACCTTCTCCTTTTTTATCTTTGCCAGTAAATTCATAGATAGTAATTTTTTCCTCTTCTTTACCTCTATTAAGATCCAACAATTCCTTATAAGCATATCTTTGCGTTGGTAACATGATAGGAAGATCATTTGTTTCTTTACTATTGGATAAAATGTTAATCTTCACTCCTCTCTTAACCGCCGCCTTAATAGCATCAATCAGATGATGAGTTGGCATAAAATATGAATTTGCAATCCATACCTCTCTTTTAGCATTATTTAGTAAAGTGATGTAGGCATCCTCCGCATGTAAATCTCCTAATCTTGGCCTATTAGGTATTACTCTATACTCTTTAAGAGGAAAATATTTTGGATTAAGATCTCTTTCAACTTCCTTTTTTGTATCACCATCAACAACTTCAACAATTTTTCCTTTCTTTAGTCTGTCTACTTCAGCTAGTTTAAAAGATGATAGCACCTCTTTTGGATTATCATACCCAAATTTATATTTTGGATCCTTATGCTTTGAATATACATAGCGAATCTTATGCTTAATTAATTTATAAAGATTCGAACCATTATACTCTACATTTTTATCCCAAAAACCATCGAATTTCTTTTTTTCTTTAAGTGGATCATGAGGGTTAAAACATGGCATGTTTTTAGGATCATCTTGTCCTTTAATACTAGGATCCATATAATCTTTAATATTTTGATCTATAATTTCTGCCAAATCTTTAATTACTCTCTTTCCTTTAGTGGCCACATCTTGATCTCTCCAATACCCAGCACCCTCTGGATTAATTTGAAAATAGTCATTAACAATATTAATTCCACCTGTGATTGCAATTCCATTATCATCATCTCCGTTTCCAATAACCCAAATTTTCTCATGCATTTTTTTTCGCCATTCATCTACAGCTTTCATACCTTTCATCTTGGCGGACTTTACAGCAAGACCAAAATTTTCTGATTCCTCTCCCACAAAAGGAAACCACTGATTAGACTTACATTCAAATCCGTAAACTGGTATACCCGCCGCCATCATTCTAAAATATACTCTCATGGTATCAAATTTATGATACATATTTCTGATATCCATCATTGGAGATAGTGGATCTACATAAACTTTAACATCTCTGCCTTCTTCTTTTCTCATACGAATAAGTCTTTCTGCTAGTTCAACTCCCGCTTCATCACCACCCCAATGAAGTACTTGTATACGAATTGGTCCTTTATTTTTTTCTAATGATTGACTTCTTAAAGCAAAGGATTCTTTCCCATTTAAAAGGGCCATTTGAATATCTTCATCTTTATTTAAATCTTCTATAAGACCTTTACTTGATGGGGCCCTTTCTATGCTTTTTTTTGTAGTTGAAGTTGCGGCCGCAGTTGAAGTCGAGTCAAGCACTGTTTCTGCTTGCGCTGTAGAGATACCTAAATTTTGCAAAATTGCTCTTAGAACAGGATAGGTTCTTTTTTCTAATGCCACAATTGGTGGAGGAACATGAAGTTCTCCATCTGTATCACAAAGATTACTTACAATATCTTTTCCATGCATCGAAGCTGAAGAAGAAGATGAAGATGATGATGCTGAACATGGTTTAATCAATGATTCTAATTCTTTTAATCTAGAAGTAACTTGATCTAAATTTTTATCTAATTTTTTCTTAGATCTACAAACATCTCGCAAATCCTTTAGCAATTTCATTGCATTATCACGTTGTCCCTCTTTTTGAAAAAATAATCTAATACCACTTGGAAAAATAATTTGGTAACCAATACTCTCAACATTCATACCATTAACCAAATATTCAATAGGGTTTTTACCATCAATATTAATAGATGCAGTTATTTGATCAATCTCATTCATAAAAATAGGACCACTTATGTTAAATTTTTTTCCAGTTTTTTTATGTTTTCCTTCTACAGACACTCCTGGTTCACACGCTGAATTTTTTATTGAAAAATTTTGATAAACTTCATATTCATTATTTTTAAGATATGTAAAACCTTTTTTAGGTGAAAAAAAATTCCAACTACCTCTGTTTCCAATTTTACTTAATTTATTACTTACATTTACTATACGTTTATCAATATCACTTACTTTACTTCTAGCATCTTTTTCTTCTAATTGCTTTTCAACATAAAGCTTTTTTAAAGATGCTTTGGAACGTGTAGATGCATAGATGTTACTATTTAGTAATAATAGTATAAAAAAATTAATTAAAATTATTGTAGTAGAATTTAATCCGTTTATTTTGTTCATTTATATATTCCCCTCAGCTCTTAATAAAGTGCCATAGAAATTAGTCATTTTAAAAATATTTTAAATTAATAGAAGTAATGTAAAAAATTAGTTATTTAATTATCTACCAAATAGCTATTTGGTAAAAGTAATTGATTCAATAATAATTTTTTATCAAGAAAAAATTATTATTATTTTAATTTTTTCAATTAGTTAAATTATGAATATAATTTATTTATAAATAGAAATTATTTTTATAGTTTTTTAAAGTGGCATATATTGTTGGCACATAAGTACACATATAAGAGTTTTACATAAGAGTTTTAGATTTTTTATATCTTTTTATACTCTTTTTAAAATCAAAGCAGTTCTGGTAGGCAGGTAAAGAGAGATTCTACTTTTTCTACTTCCAAATAATTCTCTCATCTCTGAATAAAATTTTTGATTTTTTTGCAATCGATTGTGTCCTCCAAAAACATTTTCATCAGTATTTAATACTAACTGATATTCACCCTCTGGAAACTCCATCATATAATCAGCATAGGAGACATCATGATGAAAATTAAAGATAAAATAAAAAGAAGCACGCTTAAAACAAATAATATGCTGGGAAATATTACTCCAAACAATTGTAGGATCTTCTAAAGCACAAACTTGATTTTTATTTACAAATTCAATCATCTCCCGATCAAAATCTCCTAGATAATGATAGCACAATTCATCGTCATCAAGAAGATTCCACTGTCTTCTAGCATAATGAAAAGAATGATTATTACCATCACGAGGAAAATCAATCCACTCGGGGTGGGCCCATTCATTACCTATAAAATTCAGATAGCCACCACGGGCCGTTGAAGAAGTAAATAAGCGAATCATCTTGTGAAGGGCAATACCTCTATCAATAATCAAATTGCGCTTCTCTTTAGACATACTCCAATACATCTCAGAGTCCATTAACCAAAAGGAAATAGTCTTATCGCCGACCATGGCCTGATCATGAGATTCACAATAGGAAATACTTTTTTCATTAAAACGCCTATTAACATGCTCCCCATAAATCTCTTCGACAGACCAGTCTTCATCTTTTACATGTTTTAATATTTTAATCCAAAAGTCTGGAATGCCCATGCTAAGTCGATAATCAAAACCTATTCCACCCCATTTTATAGGGGCAGCAAGGCCTGGAAGGCCTGAAACCTCTTCTGCTATAGTGATAAATGTTGGACGATAATCATGAAGTACTTTATTGGCCAAATTTAAGAACGTAAGTGCATCTTCATCAACATTACCATTAAAGTAATTATCATAATGATTAAAACTTTTTCCAAGTCCATGATGATAATAAAGCATACTGGTCACACCATCAAAGCGATAACCATCGAAATTAAAAATTTCCGCCCAATATTTGCAATTACTGAGAAGAAAATGCAATACCGGATGTTTACCATAATCAAAACACATGCTATCCCACAGAATGTGTTTGCCTCTATCTCCTTCATGAAAATACTGATATTGAGTTCCATCAAATAAGGCCAGACCCTCAACCTGATTTTTAACTGCATGTGAAAGTACAATATCCATGATCACTCTTATTCCCATACCATGGGCCTCGTCCACCAAACGTTTTAAATCACAAGGAGTACCAAATCTTGATGATGGAGCAAAGAAGCTAGAAACTTGATATCCAAAGGAACCATAGTAAGGGTGTTCTTGTATGGCCATCAATTGAACTGTATTATAACCGGCCTTTTTTATTCTAGGAAGGGTGAGTGTCCGAAATTCATCATATGTATGCACTCTCTCTTCAATTTGCGCCATACCCACATGGGCCTCATAAATTAGCGGGGCATCCCCACTCTCCTTTGACGAAGATGGCGGTTGATGTTTAAACTGATAAGGATTTTTGGGATCCCAAACACAAGCAGAAAATATTTTAGTTTGTTCATCTTGAACAACATAGAAAGCGTAAGAAGGTATTCGCTCTCCAACCCCACTTTGTCCGAAATGCCCATTTGACCAATGAACTCGAAGTTTATAAAGATCACCATCAGATATAGATTTCAGAGGAAGAGTCACCTCCCAAACTCCATTATCATTTATCTTCTTTAACATGAAAAGTGATTGCTCTTGCCAACCATTAAAAGTTCCAATTAAATAAATAGCAGTTGCATTTGGGGCCCATTCTCTAAAAACCCAATGATCATCTTTTTTATGTAAACCAAAGTAGTGATGTCCATTTGCAAATTCAGTTAAGTTCCCTGTCCCATTACTTAATCGTAAACATAAATCCTCACTTCGCTTACTCCTCCACATTAAATGCCCTTCATATACTCCAAGATAGGGATCATCAAGTACAATTTTCAATCTACCAGTAGAATTATCATTAACATTATTGTTATCGTTTTCATTTTTCATATTCATAAGTGTTTTCCTTCAGAAAATAAAATATTTTGTAAGTGTGATCTAAGTTGCATATTGCTTTCAGTAATTCCAAGCTTCTTTCTAATATGATTTTGATGTTTATAAACGGTGCTAATGTTAATATGCATATTTTCAGCAATCTCTTTTGCAATAAATCCTTTTTGTAATAACTTTAATACTTTTGATTCAGCAACAGTAAATTTAAAAAATGAAATAGCATTTGGCGTTTTATTAATTCCTAAAATCTCATTCAATCTATCTTCCAGACATTCAATAACACTTTCATCAGCACTCTTATCTCGTTTTAATTTTCCAATCAACGGAATAACTACCTCATTATATTGTTTCTGTAACTCTAACATTTGTTCATCTTTTTGAGTTTTTAATTCCTGTAAAATATTTTTCAAAGTTACATTATATTCATCACTCTTAAGAATGTAGCGATCTTTTTCTGATAACGCCTCATTTAACTTAATATTTATATTTAATAAATCACGAGTTTTATTTTGAATTTCAAATTCAATCTTTTTATTATGATCTTTTATTTGTTCTAATAAATTCTCTTTCTCAGTATAATCATGAATCCAAATAACAATAAACAAAGTATCATTATTGTCTTTTAAAATTGGACAGAGATGAAATTTTAAACATCTAC
>JADGAM010000006.1 GCA_015232015.1 Oligoflexia bacterium
ACATCGGCCACTGTTTGATTTTAATCATATGGGAAGGTGCTAGATTTTAGGTTGATCCGAGAGCCAGAAGACGATAAGAAAGATAAAAATCCAAACCCAGATGGCAAAAGGGTATTGCAAATTAAACCGTGGAGTTTAAGGAGTAAATTATGAACATTCAGTCGTCTTATCGTATTTTTTCTTATCGTCGTCGTTGTCGAAATTTTGGAGAAAACACAGGGCTTTCTCATTACATTCTTCTCACCCCAGAAGAAGTCAAAATCACAATTAAAAACTAAAAACTAAAAACTAAAAACTAAAATTTAAAATTTATTTTATCAACTATACTCATTTAATGATGTTCTAAATACATACGTAGGAAATTGTTATGAATAATGATACCTGTTATGCAAATACTGGTCATGGACCACTATTTTCTTTTATCGATATTGGTCTTAAAGACAAAGTTGTTTTAATAGAAGCAGAAACTGCTTTTTGGAGTATTATTAAAGTCGATGCAGTACCAGAGGTACTTAGTAAAGATTTTATAAAAAACTTTAATAATGAAAGACAATCATTATTAACGGAGATGAATCATTTACGCTTTGGACTTAAACCAACAGCAGTATATATCAATCCAACAGATCGTTGTAATTTTAATTGTTCTTATTGTTATTTGCCTGAGGATTTACGCAAAAATGGCGAAAAAATGACTAATGAAACTTTATTTAAAATTCTTGATAAGGTTCATGGTGAATTAACTGCAAAAGAAAATCAAAAAGAAAATCCAAAAGGCAATTCTAATTTCAAACCACAAATAATTTTTCATGGTAGCGAACCTCTTTTGGCCCAAGATGTAGTTTTTAGTGCAATTGAAAATTTTTCAAGTAAATTTAGATTCGGCATTCAAACTAATGCTTCACTTTTAAATGAAAGATCCATTGAATTTTTAACAAAACATGGAGTGGGAATTGGAATATCATTGGATGCGGCCGATGAAGAGAGTGCTAATGATATAAGAAAAAATTGGGAGTCACATGGAGCATATGATAACATTGTAAAAAGTATAGATGCCCTAAAAGGTTATCCGGCATTCAATGTAATCACAACTATAACTCAAAAGAATGTTAATAAACTTGTAGAGATGGTTGAGTTTCTTCATTCTAAGCGAGTGGGAATTGCGATGCTTAATCCTGTTCGATGTACTCAAAAGGGTGGAGATCAAATTAAAGCTGATGAACAACTTATGATTAAATATTTTACAGCGGCATTGGACAAGAGTTATGAGCTTTATAAAAAAACTGGACATAAATTAGTGATCGCCAATTTTGCAAATGTACTAGCAGGAATTATTGCACCTACTGGAAGAAGACTAATGTGCGATATTTCTCCCTGTGGAGGCGGTCGTTGTTTTGTGGCCATAGCTGCTAACGGCGATATATTTCCTTGTAGTGAATTTATAGGTATTCGTGAGTATTTAAGTGGAAATATTTTGCAAGATAAAGATAGTATTGCAACGGCGATTAATCATCCAGCAATGAAATCAATTACTACTCGTTCAATTGAAAAAATTGATCCTTGTAAGACATGCTCTATTAGGCATTTTTGTGGGGCCGCTTGTCCTGCTGAACTTGCATCAGTACATGGATCAATAAGTGTTCCAAGCATATATTGTAAATTTATTGAAGAACAAATTAGATATGCTTTTAGACTAATAGCAAATGGAGAGGAAGATGCTTTCTTATGGAATAGTTGGAAAGAAGAAACGGAAGAAACATTATTTATAACTGGTCAGGTCCCTGGTAAATTTTGATCCATTTTCCTCAGCAAAATGGTATCCTTTTGCTATTTGATCAGTTGTTGAAGTGTCTATAGCATACTTTGCTCTACGTTTAATTGGGGTCAAAAGGGTATGGATATAATGAAAATTCCACTCTTATTTGATTTAAATAGATAAAAAATTCATTCGATCATTTGGCATATTAAATGCATATTAATTTATCAATAAGGTTAGGGTTAAAGAGTGTTGCTTTGATCTAGGTGTAATCCAAAAAAATTTCATTATTACTGCCCCTTACCCTGGCCTAAATATCGTAAAAAGAAAATAATATTTTCTTTTTCTAAACTCCCCCCTACAATTATCTGGATCAAAGCAAACTTTTTATTTTGTCTGCAACTAAAAAATAAATCAAATTAAAGATTATTACCAATCTCACCTTTTAAAATAAGATCAACCATTTTAGGATCAATTTTTACATTAAAACTTGATCTTGTTATATTTTGACTTGGTTTAATTCTCACAGTGTCTGGATGATCTGATAATGAGTGACCTGTCCACATACCCTCATCTACTAAAAGTTGCCCGTCGGCCATCCTAGTACCTTTAAGGTCGTATGTATATCTACGCCACTCTGATTTGCTACCTCTGAAATTATAAGCGACTTTATCACTGACATAATAAACGTCAGTGGTAACATGAACTAAAGTAGATAACACTGGGTCTGCAACAATTGATACTTTGGCATACCAAATAGGATTATTCCACACTTCAATCCCTGCATCGATGTCTATAATTATAGGAAGCCTTTTATCAAAAAGTTCTGCTTGTAATACACGATGAAATTGAAGAGGAAAAATATCAGCATATACACTATCATATATCCCATCAAAACGTTGGCCAAACATATCTTCTTTTTTTTGCTCCACTTTAGTATAAGTTTGTATTAATAATGCTTTCAGATCTCCACTGCTAAATTCTAATATGTTGCCATGATTAATTTTAAAGCGTACCGATTCTTTAGGCTCAGGTTCCATAATAGAAGCAAGTGACCAAGTAGTACAAAGTCCGGACCAAGAGGTTGCCTCTGGATCAAATAACATATCTTCGTGATATTTTGCAGATTCAGGATTTTTTCCTGTAACAAATTCTACAAAACGGTCATATTTATTTAAGGGAGAATTTTCTCCTTTAAATAATATAGGATCTTTAGTCGGAAACCAATATGATGACCAAGGATTAATATTTGATGTGGTAACAAATATTCCTTCTTTGACTTTGAGAGGACCATATACGTCCGTTGCTCTATGGAAATTTGTTAGATCATCTGAAAAACAAAAATTAGTAACCGCTATCATCATTGAGATGGATAGCGAAACTGATAAAAGTTTAACTATAGTTATGATCATGAAAGTATCCTTATGTTTTGTATCACATCGTTAATATTATCAAGAATCGATCAAAAACCCTCACACAAATAATATTTTAGTTATTTTATTTTTTTAGTAATTAAATAATTTAAATTTGAGAAATTTGAAATTTAATAAATAATTTTTAAAAACTATTACTTTAATGTTAATCCACCTTCTGTTGGCATTGTACAAATTGCCATATCAGCTGGCTTTTCTGCTTTTGGACAAGCAGCAGGATATACCTTTGAAGTTGTATCAGAAAAACCTAGAGGCATAACGTCTCCTTTAACTGGAACTACATTTGTTATTTCAGCAACATTTTCTAGACTAAGACCATAAAGTTCTTTAACACTAGATGCGCGGGCGATATCTTCGCAAGAAACAGATTTATTCATTAAATCTCTTGTATATATGTGCTCAACGTATTCAACACAAATTCCTTCAACCACACATGAAGAATCTGATTCAGTAACGTCTGATATTTTACCATCAACGACTTTCCACTCAGTACCATCAAACTTTGTACCATTTTTTATAAATGATCCCAAATTATTCATTTTTTGTGTTTCTACTAAATAAACAGGAGTTGTGTTTTTGATCCATTTTGACCAAGTAAGAATTCCAGTTATTTCAAGTTTTAATGTAGGCACTTGCATATTATACTTGCCTGGGTTCAAGCACATATCTTTTAGATCATCCAAACTTTTAGTAGCAGTTGAGGTATCCTCAGGAACAAGTCCAGGCTGTTGTTGTCCAGGAACTACTGGATTAGTTGGTGTTGGTGCTGATACTTCTCCACTAGCGCCCCCGTCAGCTACTCTGATAGGTTGTTGATTTGCTAAACAAGCAGAAAGTGAAGTTATAAGAAATATTGTAAAAAGAGAAAACATAGCAGAACTCATTATTTTTTTCATACCTAAGTCTCCTTTGATAAGTTGATCAATTGATAAATGTAATAACTAATAAATAGAATAACAAATATACCTCTGTGAGGGTCCTTTGATATTTTTAGATCTTTTATGATTTTTTTATTGAATTGCTTAGATTCGTTTATAAAACAATCCTTTGTTTATATACCGATAGTATGTGTGTTTATTGATTTAAAATATTTATAGTCTAAAAAATTAACATATATTTTATGAATAAATACCAAAGAGAATATGAAATAATATTCACGGTTTATTTAATTTAAATGAAGTTTGTTTTATATTAATTAGTCGCCGGCACTTTCGCGCCAGCGACTAATAATTATAGTTAGAGAATACAATCAACTAACAGGTCACTTGTAAAAAGACTTTTTGCTTTTTCTTTAGCGTTATTCCAATGCTCAATTAAGTTATGTGAAATTTTAATACCTTTTTCTTTTTGCTCAAAGAGTAGGCGTTCGTATTCATCTTCAAAAAGTTTTTTAACAAAATTTTTATTAAGAGGTCCCCACTCTTCTATGGTGGCCTTGTGATAAATCCAATGCCAGGTATGCCATCTCATAACATCAAAAGAGAGCTGAGTAAAAGTTGCATATTCTGTATATAGTGGTACTTTATTTCTAAGCATAGATTCAACAAAAAGTATTCCTTTCCTAATGTAAAAACGAAGTTCATTTAATGTTTTAGGGCCATTATTTTTAGGTAAGAATGAAAAAATAGTTTGATCCTTTAACAATAATGAGTTTGCGTCGACGTTAGTATCTGTGGAAGATGTTTGTTGGGAAGATGTTTGTTGAAGTTTTGAAATATTATTATCACCAACATTTGAAATTTCATCTAATAGAGATAAAAGTGAAGGATGATATAACACAATACCATCGATATCATGGTTTTTAAGACGTCTTAATTCATCTTGAAGATTATTTTTAATAATACTTTTTTCAATTTTCGAAAGTCCATCGTGAACTAAGAAATTGTTATATCCAACAAGTAATTGAGCATTTCTCCTATGGCAAATCTGAGAGAGTTTTGCATAAAGAGTATTGTGCCACTCTTCTTGTTGAACAATTCCAGAAAGATTTGGAAGAATCATTTCGTTATAGTTACGATACATTTTATGATAACTGTGAAGCATTCCTAGTGGGTAAATATAAAGGCCAGTGGAGTAATTTTTTAATTCATAAAGAATTTCTTCCGCTTGAGTAAAGGCATTCAAGCTATCAATTTGAATAGTAACCTTTATCATACCAAGTGGTAGAGATAACTCTTCTTCTACTAACGAGAAAATTTGTTGGTAATAGCGGGCCTCCAGATAGTGGTCACATTTTGGAATGTAAAAATGTAAATTTCTATTTTGATCTTTTAAAATATTTAACAAATAGTAACAATTAGTAATTATATCAAATAAAGGAGCAGCAATTTTTTGATTGTTTATGGTAATTGTACTTTCAGTCTTTTCAATATTTCTTATGCGAATAATGAATTGAGATTGCTGTGAAAGTTTGTTTTTTAATTGATGTATTTTTTTTTCATTATCATCATCTTGATGAAGAAGATCTCCTAAAAGAGCGCCTTTTGCAGTAAATATACCATCAACAACACTACTCCAATTATTTCTAAGCATGTCTTCAAAATCTAATATTAGATTGAAAGTGTTTTCAACAACTTTTCCCTCTGATTTGTTATTAAAAAACATTTTAGAGGAGATATTATTGTTACTATTTCTTAATTGGTGAAATTGTGTTTTTTGAGCAGAATTATTATTATTTATTCGATTGCTTTGTCCCTTTCCAAAAATCAAATTTCCAGAATTTTGTTGATTAATTAATTTAATTAACTGAACTGTATCGCTTGCACTTACAAATATTTCACGAGAGCGTTTTTTTAAATTATTTGCAATTTTTGATATTTTCCATTCGGGATTATCTTTCCAATTGCACTCTCGACTTAATTTGCTAGCACATCCTTGATCATACTCACGTTGACGTTTTTCTCTAGAAGACAAAAGTTCTTTGCGTTTTTTTTCAGTTTTTTGATGAACATTTGCTATTACCTTAAGTAGATCATCATCGAGAATTTGGAAAGTACGTTGATCTCCAATTCTGTTGTCAATAGCAATAGTACGATCCGCTAGTTCGCCTCCACTGAGCATATAATCCCCCCGCATTTACTTTGTTAAATGCTAAAATTAAAATCAAATCCCGTAACATAATTATAGTTTATACTTTTAATACTTTTGTCAAGCGAATATTCGCGACAAAATTTTTTTTTTGTTATCGTTGATAAAACGCTTAATAATGAAAAAGAATGTTCAAGAATATTTTTAAAAATAATATTAAATAATAATAATCAAAAATAATAATCAAAATCATTTAAGTATGATATCTTCTGCGCGAGATTTTTTTTGTAAACTTTAAAAACAAGGATAATAAAAGTGTTATTAAATCAAGAAACATTAAGATTAATTTTTGGCCTAAAACTAAAGCAATTCCGTCAGGAAAAAAATCTTTCATTAAAAGAATTGGCCAATATCTCCGGACTTTCTGCTTCTTACATAAATGAGATAGAGAAAGGAAAAAAATATCCCAAAAATGATAAAATTATGTTGTTGGCCGAGTCATTAGGCGTTTCTTACGATGACATAATTTCAGTTCGACTCAATAAAGAACTAAAACACTTAACTAAAATTCTAGAAAACAATTTATTAAAAAATTTACCATTCGAATTATTTGGTATATCTGCTCAAGGTCTTCTTGAGGTTATTACAAATGAGCCAGATAAATTTAAAATTCTAGTTGGTACTTTGGTTGAGTTAGCTCGCAGTTTTAATTTAAGAGTAAAGGATTTTTTGTTTGCATCTTTACGTGCTCACATAGAAATAAGTAGCAATTATATGGGAGAAATTGAAGACAAGGTAACCGAATTTAGCGAAAAGCACTGCTGGAATTTAATAGATAAAAATACCAATATAAATTTTTTGGCCGAGCTTTTAGCTAAAGAGTATGGTTACGATATTCAAGAAGTTGATTTTTCTTCCTATGAAAATTTAGCTGAATTAAAACATGTGATAATACCTAATAAGGGTGCTAGTAAAACCACAAAATTTTTACTTAATAAAAATCTTAGTTTTAGAGAAAAAAGTTTTATATATGCAAAAGAGATAGGTCATCACTTTTTAGATCAGGGTGAACGTTCAAATACATCTGTGTGGCTTGATTTAGATTCTTTTGAACAGCTATATAATAATTTTCAAGCTTCATATTTTGCCAGTGCTTTATTTATTCCAAAAGATGATTTTATTTCAAGATTAAGACAAGTGTTTAATAAAAATTACTTTGATCAAAAAGCGTTTACGCAGATGATGGAATCTTACAAAGGTACTTGGGAAAGTGTCTTTCATCGTTTGACTCAAATACTTCCTACCTTTTTTAATTTAGAGCAAATGTTTTTCTTACGTTTTAATAAAGATACTTCAACTGATATGTATGATATTACCAGCGAACTTCATCTCTCAGAATTACATAGTCCTCATGGTGTACGTTCTATGGAACATTATTGTAGGAGATGGATCTCTATTGATCTGTTAAATAAACTTGATGAAGTGGTAGCAACAGATAATTCAATTGATATTGAAAAACCATTAATGGGAATACAGCGTACTCGTTATTTCCAATCAGAGAATGAATACTTATGTTTTTCTATGGCCAAAAAAGAGATGCATTCACCAAAAAATAAAACAAGTTTGACCGTAGGAATTTTAATTACTCCTGTTTTAAAAGAAAAAATTCAATTTTGTGATAGTCCAGATATTCCTGTTTCAGATGTCTCAATAACTTGTGAGAGATGTGGAATAAGTGATTGTAAGCAAAGAGTAGCAGCGGCCACTATCTATGAAAATGAATCTAAGTCCAAACAAATCAATCATTCCCTAGAATCATTAATTCAAGATTATAATGGAACTAATGGAACTAATGGAACTAATGGAACTAATGGAACTAATGGAGCTAAAGATTAGGTCCCCCATTAACTCACTTTTATTCTGAATTTGAATTTGAATTTGAATTGGATTCAGATTCAGATTCAGATAATATCACTCGTTTTACTCCCAACATTTTACATGCTTTTTCTTTAATTATATTTAGTTTTTCTCGAGGATAGGGAGTGCTATCTTTTAAATAGCCAATAACTCCCTGAGGGCGGAAGGGAATAATTTTAAAATTAGTATAATCATTTAAATTTTTTACAAAATTTAAAATATTTAATACCTCTTGCTCAGAATCATTAATACCTTCAATGAAAACTGTTCTAATTTCAAAGAGTAATTTTTTATCTGATATTAATTTAAAATTTTCTAATATATTTTGATTTTTTTTACCAGTGATGTTTGCATGAATGGTTGGATTAATGGCCTTTAAATCGAACATAAAACCATCTATAACTGATGAAAGTTTGTTAAATGTTTGAATATTATTATATCCATTGGTATCAATAAAAAAAGTTAAGTTGGTTGCTGAGTTGCTAGAAGGAGAGCAGGGAGAGTGTGGTAGTTTTTTTATTGTAGTAATGAGATTAATTATAAATTGTGACCACTTAGTGGCCTCTCCTCCAGAAAATGTCACACCATCAATAAAATTTTGTTCTTCATTAACTTTTTTTATAAGCGTATCGATTGAAATTTTATATGAGTGAGGGTTTGAACTATGGGGACAATTCTTAATACACAAATCACACTTTTGGCATAGCTTGTGATTAAATATTATGTTGTTTTTGGATAGTGTGAGTGCCTTGTGTTTGCAATTATCAATGCAGGAAAAGCATTGTTTACATATACCAATAGTCTCGGGATTGTGACAGTAAATACAATTTAAGTTACATCCTTGAAAAAAGATCACCATTCGGTGTCCTGGTCCATCTACAAAACTACTTTCAATAATTCTTGAGACTACAGCAAAATTTTTTTTATTAACATTCATGATCTCTAATTAATCTCTAATAATCTCTAAATAATCTTTAATAATCTTTCAAGGGAAATTGTTTGCGATTAAGGATGTTTTGATTTTGAAGGGAATTTGCACCAAGAGAAACTGTTTCATCTCGCAAAGGAATTCCTTGCTGATATTTTTTAAAATCACTTCTTTTAATAAGATATCCACTTACTCTAATTAATTCTGAATCAACAGCATTAATACTAAGTACTTTAACTCCGGCCCGTAAAGCACCTTCAATTATGGTTAAAACACCTTGATGATTGCTATGAGAGGTTTGATCAAAAACTACTATGTCACTTACTCCGGTATCAAAGTATTGATGAAGGGCCCCTGCAATTGTTAATTGTTTAGAAAGAGAAGTTGGATTTTCACCAATTTTTATTCTAACTCCGGGAGTAGTATCAATATCACTATCAATGCCAGATTGAGCATGCAAACCAATCTTATTTTGATATCCTTGGCAATAAACGCCATTCACATTTTTAATTGTATTTTTAATAATACTCATAATTTTTTGAGCAACAACTTCTGCTCGCTCGTCACTGCCTAATTTTGATCCGTCTATTATTTCGATACATTCGTAAAGACCAAAAATGCCCGCCATAGAGGTAAAATTTTCCAGTTTAATTAAATTTTCACGAGCTAAAAATGAATGTTCGAAAAATTTAATCTCTTCAACTAAAAAACGTGCGCGAGCATTTATTATCTCTACTTGAGCATTTAAAACCTCTTGTAAATATTTTTCAAAGTCATCAAATTTATCATATTTTTTTTGTTTTTCTGCTACTTTTTTTAAGTTAACTCTAACAAGAGTGTGACTGCCGCCTGCTATTTTTAAAGTGTTGTAGCAACTAGCAACTCCATAATTAGAAGATAGTTCAGATTCTAATATTGAGTTATTTACAAAATATGGTTTGGCAGTTGCAAGTGCTGTATCTATGGCCGATAATATAAATGCACGCTCTGTTGAGGAATCGATTTTAAGAGATAAATTTGGAACGGAATTTTTCAACTCTTTTTCTAATTTTAAAATGATCTCTCCAACTACAGTTTTTTGAGGACCAATATTTAAATGAACAAAGGCATTTGAAAGAGTGCGATCCACATTTGTTAGATATAACTTTAATAAATTTGTGGCCTCTTCTCTTGAAACACTATTAACGAATGGTTCTAACAAGGAATCAATGTTACCTAAGTAAACAGGGTATCCTGTTACAGAAGGGACATATTGATAAATAATTAAAAGTGCATTTATTGCTTCATAAAGATTTGTAGGAGGGGTAATATTTAAGTATTCACTTCCTTGAGAGAGAAAAAGTTGATAATCGGGTAAAATATATCTGGGTGTAAGAGGAGCATTTCCTTCAAAAAGATCACAAATTATTTTTTCTTTTAGAAGTTCTTGAGCATTCGTTGAGATCTTAGGATAAGGAAGAAGTCCTTGTGCCCAGAGAGTAATGTGATTACGTTTTTGTTTGTGATCACTATGGGCCGAACTAGTAAGAATTTGATATAAATCATTTTGAATTTGTTGAATTTGTTGTTGTGTTGTCATTTTAATTCTCTGTAATTTAATTTAAAATTAATTAGTCGCTGGCGCGAAAGCGACAGTGACTAATTATTAAGCTTGCTGTGTTTTATTCCATATAAAAAGTAAATAAAAAATCCCACTAATAGCCATATTAAGAATCTAATCCAATTAGTCACTCCTAATTCAGTCATCAGATATGTACAACTTAAAAATCCAAGAATAGGAATGAGAGAGTATTTCTTTAGAAAGCAAAATATTGCTACAACTATTGCCAAAATTATATAAATAAAATATGGAATTTTTTCGATAAAATTTTCCTTAAAGTTTAAGAAATCTTTTGCACCTTCTGGATTAAAATAAAATATAGCGATTGCGATAAATATTAAAGTAAGAGGAACTATCCATTGACCATTAATGTAAGGTACTCTAAAAATTTTTTTCTTGCTTTCTTCTGAAGGAGGAGGCAAAAAGATCACTCCAGCACAAACCACCACAAATGCAAATAAAGTTCCTATTGAAGTTAAATCTGTTACCTCCGTTAAATTCATAAATAGAGAGGGGATGGCCACCACAAAACCGGTTACGATAGTTGAAAACCATGGAGTTTTATATTTAGGATGAATTGCTGCAAAGATTGGGGGAAGAAGTCCATCTCGGCCCATAGACATCCATATTCTTGGTTGACCAATTTGAAATACTAATAAAACAGTTGTCATTGCTACAATTGCACCAACTGCAACTATTCCTGAGATCCAAGGTAAATTTAAATTTTGAGCTCCAAAGATATGTGCTAGTGGATCACCTACTTGCAATGTTTTATAATTAGCAACGCCTGTTAGTACTAGGGCCACAATAATATATAAAATGGTACAAATTACTAGAGAAAGAATCATGCTTCTAGGTAAATCTCGGGATGGATTTTTACACTCTTCTGCTGTAGTAGAAATAGCATCAAAACCAATGTAAGCAAAAAATACAGCAGAGACTCCTTTAAATACTCCTGCTACTCCATTAGGAGCAAAGGGAGACCAATTTGCTGGATTAATATAGTATGATCCAAGAACTATAACTAAAAAGATTATTAAAAGTTTTAGACCAACCATAATATTTGATGCTCGTTTTGATTCTTTAATTCCTATAAAAACTAGATAGGTTACTATGACAGTAATAAATAGAGCAGGTAAATCGCAAATTATTTTTATTCCCAGAAATACAGGGGCCTTAATCCAGGCAGTGTAGGCCACCATGGTATTTGCAAGGTCTGCATTTTTTTGTAATTCAATCAAGGTTTTTCCTTCTCGTAAAAGTGCTTCAATAGTAGTGGAGGCCCGTAGTGCTGAGAGGTAATCCAGAGTAAGAAACTCGGGTATATTTAAACCATAACCTAAAAGAAGACCAGTAAAGTAATCACTCCATGATATGGCGACAGCGATATTGCCGATGGAGTACTCCATTAAAAGATCCCATCCAATTATCCAAGCAAGTAATTCACCTAACGTTGCGTAAGTGTATGTATAAGCTGATCCGGCCACAGGAATACGAGAGGCAAATTCAGCATAGCATAGCGCCGATAACCCACATGCAATTGCTGTAAAAATAAATAAAAATATTATTGCAGGTCCACCATTGTAAGCGGCATTACCAATGGTAGAAAAAATTCCTGCTCCAACAATCGCGGCAATTCCTAGTGCTGTTAGATCAATTACATTAAGTTCTTTTGCAAGTGTTGATTGGTTATTTAACTTATTATCAGAGGAAGAATCTATGTTTGCATCATCAATTATTTTTTGGATGCATTTTTTTCTTGTTAGTCTGTTAAGAAAGTTGTTGCTTTGACAGTAATTTGATTTGGAATTATCACTCATGTTTTTTCCAATTTAAAAAGGTTTAATAATTATAATTAGGTTTAAAAATATATTTTATCAATCATAAAAGAATTGATGTTTTTAAAAAATTTTAAATTACTTCTTTTTGCAGGTGATTTTTAATCACTTAGGGCCCGTCAAAAAATAACTGCTCATTTTTTGACGGGCCCCTACTGGCCAAATTATAAAATTAAGTCTATTCTCCAAAGATAATAAAAATGTCTGCTATTAATGGTAATGGTCAATTACTTTGCTTATATTTCTGCTTTATTCATATTATAATCGGGCAGTAGCGCAGGGGTAGCGCATTCGTCTGGGGGGCGAAAGGTCGCTGGTTCAAATCCAGTCTGTCCGACCATTTTCAAATTCACCTTTTTTAGGCATCAATGATCACGGTTTTCTCCAATAAAATTCGATATTTCTTTCATTTAAAATTAGGTTCGATGCAATTTTTGAAAATATCAACAGTAGGAAGTGGCGATTTATCGAACGTATTCACTTCCGCCTTCAAGCGGTTCACTTACTCCATCCAAGCTCTATACTTTTTCTTCCATAATTCCTCAGGAATAACTCCGTTAATTTTATCCTCAATTAAAGTTATCAATAACAACAACATTTAATTGAAGAGGAGACATGTATGATGTTAAACACCAGAACTACCAAAGTAATTATTTATAGGGAGAAAGTAGATATGAGAAAAGGGCACCACGGTCTCTCTTATTTAGTAAGCTATAGCATGAATCTTGATCTACTATCAGGTGCTATTTTTTTATTTGTAGGTAGAGATAGAAAATCAGTAAAAGCTTTATTATGGGATGGAACTGGCTTTCACACCACATCTAAAAATGGGTTGTTACTTATTTTATAAAAGTATTGGAAGCAAAACTTGTCACCTCAAGTGGTTTTGTAATTTCCATTGGTACCGAATGGATTGAGAATGAGGGAGAATATGATAAGCAAGATTGCGAAACCAAAGCATTTGCTAGATTAGCAGAGAAGATAAAAAAAAATTTTCCTCGCTTACCCATTTGTGTTGTGGCCGATGGTCTTTATCCTAATCAAACTATTTTTAGTATTTGTGAAAATAATGGATGGGGTTTTATTTTTACTTTTAAAGATGGCAACCTTCCTTCTCTATGGAATGGAAAGATATTGAAGGTTTAAAAAAGCTTCAATTAGAAGAAAATAAAAAAGAGATAAATTCTACAATAATCAAAAGAGAGAAGATTGATAGGAAAATAAAAAAAATCAACCTTGCTTGCTCTCTGCGTTTAGAGAGATGAGAGTTTTTTTGCTACATTTAAGCTAAAAAATTGATATTTTGTTTCGTAATCGCTGTTTGTTTTACAATCAATGGATTAGGAAATAATATTTATTGGATAAACCACAGTATTTTTTTGAAGAGGCGCCTATGGAAAAGAAAGGACGAAGACCTATTGAGGCCCTTGAAATTGGGCCAAAGCAAATGAAAAAAAATCCTACAAAAAGATCATCCCGTAATGAGTAAAATTATTTTTAAATTTTTACAAAGAGATATTACGTTTAATAAATTTTTTATTTTAATCTTCATTATATTCATCTTCTCAACTAACTCCGAATTTGCAATATCGAAGACTCTTGAAATAGGAGATGATGGTGCCGTATCACTTGCATTTAATTTTCACGATGTGGATCAAATTACTGCCGACAACAGTATGTTCAAAAGCAGAAGATCAATTAACGTTATTAATGTGAATACATTTCTTTCAGATAATACTCAAAAATTCATTTTTGTTCCACTGGGAGTGCTAGCAGATGGAATGTTTCAGTTGGATTTATTTTTAAGGCCTCATAAAAAAGAGTATTCAAAAGGCGAATATTTTGTAGTAGCAAGTTCAGACAAATTTAATATTAAAAATTTCTCATTACAGTCAGAATTTGAAAAATTAAAACGAACTGACATTAAAGGATTTTTACGAAAACACGGTTTTAAGCAGTACAACTCGGAATCCGATGATAATACTTGTCTATCTAAAACGCTAGGAAGCTTAATTAAGTGTAGTAAAGTTTTCATGAATCAGTACAAAAATGTTAATTACGGAAAATTTAACGAATTAAAAACAGTTATCAATATCCCGGGAGGGGCCGATGGGAGATTTTTTGGACTAATTATTGAGTTGGATAGGTTCCTTTCTTTTTATGATGTGAAAGATGGATATTTTTATCAAGATATAGGACAGGTGTCTATTTTGGCAAATCAAAAATTTCCTAATTTTGTAGACTATCTTCCACTCACATATCCAAAAGAAAAATCTCAAGACAGTTTTATCGGAATAAAGGCGGTTGGAAATTCGTCTTATTTTTTTAAAATTAATATGCCAAAAAAAGGCGAGACTTATTTTTCATTCAAACTTGCACACATAAGTAATACTGCTATAGAAAATTCTGGTAAAATTGATAAAATACATCCCTTTCGATTTAAAGTTACAATTAGCTGTCAAAATAAAGTTGCTGACATTATATCCAGAGATTTTATTCACTCTGATGTACAAGCGATTGATAGGATATTTTTTGAGCAAAATATTCCAATTTCACCTAAGTGTCCCTCTGGTGAAGTGGTCATAAGTCTAATTACAGAATTTGAAAAGAAAAGTGGAATATTATTTGTGGTCGATCCAGTCGTTTATAATATTTCTAATAAAAAAAGACCCAACCTAATCTTAATAACTGCCGATGCCTTGAGATATGATCATACATCTCTATCAAATTACATACGAGATACCACCCCTTTTTTGAAGGCCTTTGCGAAAAATGGGGTGAGCTTTTCCAAGTATATTGTTCAGCGGAGTTTTACTTCCTCTTCCCTCCCGATCATTTTTACAGGTCAATACCCGTACCGTCTCAAAGAGGTGCAACAATTTGAGCGAAAGCAAAATAGTTATTTTGAATATGATATCCATAAGGTTCTTTTTCAGAATGGATATAACGCCTATTCAATTATCGGATCTAAAAATTTTGGTAAGCTCACAACAAGCAACAGATTTGCAAATAGAACATTATTCAATTCAGATATTAGTGATTTCGAATCTCTTCTTAGAGGATATCAATTTATTAAACAACAAGAAAAAAATCGTCCATATTTTCTGTGGGTTCATCTGAAGCGGCCGCATTTTCCATATAATCCGGAAAGTAAATTTAAAAAATTTTCAAAAAATTATTCAGCAGGGATCAAATGGTTTAATGATAAAGAAAAGATAGAACTTTTTAGTAGACACAAAAAAATTTCCAATGATGAGCTTGATAATATTATCGGATTATATGATGATAATATCTCCAATATGGATCATGACATCTCGACATTTCTATCAACGCTTCTTAAGGAAAAGATGCTTGATGATACCGTAATTGCTCTGACTACAGATCATGGGGAAAACATGAACGAACATGGGCAGTATTTTCAGCATGGTACTATCTCTAATGCGTGTCTGAATGTCCCTTTGGTTCTAATTTATCCCAAGAAAATTTCACAAAATGTTAAAGTTGATTCTATAGTTGAATCGATAGATTTATTCCCAACAATTTTAGATTTGCTTGATATCGAGATTCCCGCTGGTATTGATGGAAAATCTCTGATTGGATTAATTAACAATCCAAATTTTCCACACAAAAAGTACGCCTATAGTGATTTAGATGGAAAGTTTTTTTCTGTACAAAATTTAGAATATAAATTAATTGTCAATCCTCATCAGGAATCTATTGAAGGGGTTAATTTTTACTTTCCTTACACTCACAAAAAACTAGAACTATATCATTTAAAGTCAGACCCATTAGAGAAAAATAATATTTTTGATCAAAATCCAGAGGTTGCTTATAACTTATTAGAAAAGTTAATTCCCTATATGAAAAAATTTGAACAACGAGAAGAGGGTGGCCAGTTTACACCTGAAATGCTCGACCTTCTTGAACGAACAGGATATTTACATTGGAAAAAGATAAAAAAATAAAATTAAAAAACCTGTTGATACAAATTCTGATAACTCTGTTATTAGCATTTATTCATTTCGCTTATTTTACATTTACTAATAATTTATTTCAATCGGGATTTGATGGGGTCACTCTTTCATTTGTAAAAACGGGTAGAATTTTTGTAGAATTGGCCGGTGGTATTTTTGTAGTATATTTTCTAGGATTTCTTACTTCATTTGTCATTGCTGATCAATATTTATTCTTACTTAAGAAAAAAATAGTAAAGATACCCTTTCTTGCAACTAATATTATCTATCTGTTATTGACCTATTTTTTTGCCTTTAGCTTTTTAATAAGACAAAGCATTTATTCTCCAGGATTTATCGAAAGTGGCATTTTAAAGAGAAGTGTTCCTGTTCTGTCTCGAGACAATCTCATATTCTTGACATCATCGTGTTCGTTAAAGCAGATTGATGTTTTCCTCTTACTCTTCGTTATCATTATCCCTATTATGTTATTGTTGATTAGATATTTTGAAATACTTCGAACCTTGGTTATTAACAGGAAGTACACGGCAATAGTTGCTGCATCGATAATGTTTGTTACGATATTAGCAATAAATATTATGTCAGCGAAAAGTGTAAGCAATAAAAACAGACCCAATATTGTATTTATCGGGATAGATTCATTACGCCCTGATCGATTATCCTATAATGGTTATGATAAAAAAACATCACCCTATCTAGATTCATTTCTTAAAAAAAGCATTCTTTTCTCTAACGCTTTTACAACCTTGGCCAGGACATCTCCATCGATAGCTTCATTACTTACTTCATTTAATCCCAATATTCATGGAATACGACATATGTTTCCACGAAGTGAAGATAGAAACTTACATGTACCAACACTTGTAAACATCCTTAGGGAAAATAATTATATCACTTCTGTTTATGCTGATTATGCTGGCGATATTTTTGACAATATTAATTTCGGTTTTGAATACAAAGACGTCCCAAAGGGGTTTTCTTATTACAGCATTTTATCTATGAATATCATCAATCAGCATCCCGTCGCCATCTCGTTCTTATGGGGAAAACTGGCAGAACTATTTGTTGATGGAAAGAGGTTCCTTCCCATTGGAAGTGATCCTCGGATGATTTTTGATAAGGTTAAAAAAAACATAGCTAATTTAAAAAATAGTGATAAGAATTTTTTTATTACTTCTTTTGTATCTTCTGTTCACGTTCCCTATAATATTACCTATCCTTACTACAATAATTGGGTACTGCCTGGTTACTTGGGTACTAATAGATTTGCTTATTCGAAACAAGAGTTAGGTGATCTTTTATTAAAAGATAAAAAAGTTAGAGGTATTGAATCCACACAAATTAATCTTCTCTATGATCAGGCAATTTTTCTCACGGATGATGCTATCGGGGAGTTTTTGACTTGGATGGAGAAGAGCAAAATATTAGAAAATACAATTATCGTATTTTTTTCTGACCATGGTGAAAACTTACCAAAAATAAATTCAGGAGATACCCGTGTTGAACATGGTACTTTTTTAAACAAAAACAATGACGATCTAAAAATGTTTTTGGCCCTATATCTGCCTAAGAAAATTATGTCTCAATATCACCTAACTCCTCAAAAAATATCTGAGAGGGTTCGGATTACTGATATTATGCCAACAATCCTTTCTCTACTAAATATTCCTTTTGCAAACGGTACCGGAGGTAGTGTCGATACCTCTGGAATCAGTCTACTACCACTATTGCAGGGGCAAAAAGAAAAATTCCTAGACCTTCCCGTATTTGTTGAAAATGGTCTATCATTTAATTCGAAGGAAGATTATAAAAACTCTGGCGCCGGTAATGGCCTGGCCATTACCTATCCTGACATTTTTCATTTGCTCGAAATAGAAGATGATTTTCCTTATTATCTCACTATAAAAAAAGAGTATATCTTGCCCGTCTTTCAGGCAAAGTGGAGAAAATTATTAAAAAATAACTCAAGTCTCATTTATATTCCAAAAAATGAAACTGGAGGATCATTTGAGTTTTTTGGTTCAAGTGTCCCACAGAAGTCAGTGATGAACGAAGATAAGAATGAATTAAAGGGATATATGTTGCAAGAGGCGGCCACAATTTTCAATGGAAGTGATCTGATTGAATATAAAAATTAACAATAAACAGATATTTTTTTCTTTTATAACAATTCTTTCTGGATTTTGCGGAATTTTTTTTGAAACATTATCCAATAAAGTTTTTACTTATCTTTACGGGGTAACAATAGTTGCGACAACGATGACGTTGGTACTGTTTTTTATAGGAATGTTTTTAGGAAGTCTGGTCTTGTCTCGAATTGCCAAGGTAACTAAAGCGCCACTTTTGCTATATCTGACTATAGAATCATTGCTCTCTCTTTATCTCCTTATTTACCCAACATTTTATAACTTGAGTTTCGATCTCTTGAATTCGACCACTGATGGCACAGTTCGTTTATTAATAGATATTCTTATTCCTCTTTTACTTCTTGTCATCCCAACTTTCATTATGGGAGGGACTATCCCATGTTTGTATCGAATTGTTTCCAATCTTTACTCTAATGATCAATATCTTCCCTACTATTATGGGCTCAACACACTCGGTGCTGCCTTTGGTGTTTTTGTCTCTAGCTATTTACTTTTTCCCTCTCTTGGTTTGCAACAATCTGCATATCTGGCAGGAGCAGTAAACTTAGTAGTAGTTTACCTTTTACTTATTTATCGAAAAAAAACAAATGAAGAAATTTTTTTTGAACATGGGAATGTGAAATTTGATTTTAAAAACATAATTTTGCACTTTCATAAAATCAAGTGCAATCAAGTTGATTGGTGCTATCTTGGTGCTTCTTGTTTGTCTGGTCTTTTTGTTTTTGCCATTGAAATAGTTTGGTTTAATCTCTTGGCGCTTATAATAGGAAACAGCGTTTATGCCTTTGCAGTTATGCTTGTTTCCATACTGTTTGGTATTGGCCTTGGTGGATATATTATTTCTAAAATTGAGATTAAAGACAAGTTAAAGTTTTTGAGATTTTCTCAAGTTCTGCTTGTAGTTTATTTATACTGTTCACTATTTTTATGGGACAAGCTAGGAAATGTTTTTACTTTTGTGGGAACATTTGGACCCAGTTTTTTTGTTATGGAGTTGACTAGATTTATAGTTACTTTTTTTATGCTCATTATTCCTTGTCTTATTATTGGAATGAGTTTTCCTCTTTTACTACAGAATTATACTAAAATCGAAAGCAATCCTACAACCGCAACTGGATATCTTTATGCCGCCAATGCTCTTGGGTCAGCTTTGGGAGCATTGCTTGGTTGCTTTGTTTTAATAAATTATTTTGGAAACAAACAAAGCATTAATATCATCGGCACTCTGCCGCTACTCATCGTTATTATCACTCTTGCTCTTGATCGTAATAAATGCCAGCGACTAACGAAGCAGTGGTTGATCCTCATCCTCGTAATTCTCGTTAGTCGTTTTTTCTTTACGCCAAATTGGAATTTGTCAGCAATGACGGGAGGTCAAAACATTTATTTTTCTAAGGGAAATACGTCGGATGATAAAATTCTTTTTCATAAAGAGTCTACACATTCTGGGGTGATTACTCTCATTGATAAAAAAGGAGTGAAAACATTATATACGAATGGAAAATTTGAAGGCAATGATGCAACCGAAATCCTTGATCAATATCTTTTCGCTACAATTCCTGCAATTTTTTCTGAAAAATATAATTCGGCAGCAAATTTAGGATTAGGAGTTGGGGGGAGTTTGGGCGCAATTACTCAATTCCCCTATGCCAATATAGATGTTGTTGAAATTTCTCCAGAGATAATAAAAGTTGCTAAAGATCATTTTTCTCTTATCAATTTTAATGCCTTAGAAAATCACAGAGTGAAAACAAATATTGAAGATGGCCGTATTTTCTTTATGACTAATAAAAATAAATATGACCTTATTACTATGGAACTAACCTCGGTATGGTTTGCAGGAAGTAGTAATCTTTATAGCCGTGAATTTTATCAAATAATAAATGATTCTTTGAATGAGCGTGGGATTTTCCAGCAATGGATTCAACTCCATCACATCTCACTTGCCAATATTGCTGTCATTATCAAAACTTTAAAGGAGGTATTCTCAAACCCAACTCTTTGGATTATGGGGCATCAAGCGATCCTCATTGCAAAAAAGAATGGCAAGCTAAATATCAATTACTCAAAACTTATCGAATTTGAAAAAGATAAAAAAATTAGTAGCTTGCTCAAGAAAATTGGATACAAATCAATTTTTCAGATATTTAACCATCTTATCCTTAGTGAGGAAAACATAGATCTATTCATAAAAGATATCGAATCAAAGTCTGGCGTTGCTTTGGAGATTAATTCTGACATGAATCCTCTACTAGAGTTCGCCACCCCAAAAGGAAATGCTTTTAAAAATGATAACTTTTCTGAAAATAGACAAACTCTCTTTGATTATAAGTGGTTTGATATCAGGAATATTATTCTAGGTATTCCAGGCGCAAAAGAACATAAAAAAATTATCGAGGATATGTATTTCGATACAAGAGATGATTTTGAAAAAATATAAATTTTCCTCTGATACTTTTCGAAATGTATAAGGCTTAAGTATGAAAAAGACTAATATTAAAAATAACAAAACATCGGCAGCAATCACTCTTTTTCATAGTGAAGACCATTAAGAGTTACAAACAGGTTTGTTCTCTATGATGAAAGATTTAAAGAGGTCGCTCTCTAGGAAAAAGTTATTTCGATGAACTCCTTGAACGTATCAGGGACATTCGTATATCTGAGCGCCTTTTCAAAGTTTCTAAGCTTTCTAAGCTTTTCAAGCATAGAAATACTTAGCTGATTCCTAATTATGAAAAATCTATTTTTTAAAAAATACCATTTATTTGATAGGATCTTGCATTTATTTTATATATTTATTTCATGTATTTATTTTAAAGGAGTTATTTATGAGATCAAAAATGTCCTTCATGAATAGTAATCGAGAGAAAATGAAGTATTTAGTACAGCTCATTTTTGCTCTCTATTGTCTGGTATTCAGCGTACTGGTGGCCCATGCAACGATACCCGTTTCTCAATTTAATTCTTCTCATTTTCAAGGAATGGATGAGCAATATAAATCTGAACCTGCAATAGATGCTAGCGATGTTTATACAGAATCTGATTTAAAAGATGAATTATCAGAAAATCCAGATCAGGATAAACATATAGACAAAGATTTTCCCGAAACTTTTGAAGCAACAACAAATACAACAACAAATACAACAATAAATAGTCGCAAAGAAAGAGTCTATGTTCCTGCTGTTCCTAGACCGATTCGCTTCAATTTTTTGAGCGTATTCAGCAACAGGTATTTCGCTGATTGCACAGAAAATGTCGTTCATAATATTATAAATCTGCTTGCCTATAATCGAAAGACAGGTCTTTTTGATATTGAACAATTAAAGAAGTTAAGGGATCTGTACTACCCAAATATGAGTGAAAAAATGCTTCAATACTACTCTTTTCGCAAGAGATTTTCACAGCATAATACCAGGAAGGCAGGTCACAGATGGCTTGATGTGATTGCCAATCTTAATAAGGGATTGGATCTTCCAAAAAATGATAGAATTAGTTACCATATCTATTATAACAAAACGGGTTTTGAGGAGGAGATGTTTGCAGGACACACCAATATCATAAAGGCCGTCAACCGACTTCTTGGCAGTCGACACGATCTGAGTAAAGATAATATGCAAGAAATTTTTGACCGCCTAAGTAGTATTCAAGGCCTTCAAATCAAATATCGCAAGTGGACTGAGAAAAGTCGAACTTTTTCTGTGGCCAGATTTTTTGGGCCTTATAAAGAGATTGGCCAATTTCAAATCGGCAATGTCATATTTCAAATAGAGTCATGGGGGAAAAAGCATGCCCTTTTCAAACGTGTGCGATAAAATGATTTTTTTGGATGTTTAATATCATGTCCGAGCAATTTATTTTACTTGGTTAATGTTTATCTTTTTTCAAAAAAAAATCAAAAAAAAATTAAAAGTCATTTAGAAAAAATTTACCTTATATATTTATTTTCCGAAATAGTGGTTAATTATAATTAGTGGTTATAGTGTTTGCTAATTAATTATTTAATTATTATTTAATTAAAGATTTTTATAAATACTTCTAATTTCAGAAGGGGATATTTTATGATGAATTGGTTTGTTAATCTTCCAGTACGTTTCAAGATAATGGTCCCAAATTTATTTTTTGCTTCTTTATTTGTGATTTATTATTTTTTATGGTCAGCTAAAGGTACTACTTCCACTACAACTACAACGACAGATGGAACGGCACCATATACAAGTATGATATTTGTTATAGGAACTGCTATTGTTATGTGTTGGTGGAACTATTATGTTTCTCAATACTTTAATGGGAAAATCACCTATGTAAATAAATTTTTGAGAATGCTTTTTGATGGCGATTTTGGCCAATGGTTGGATGATAGTACTAAGACACTCAAAAGGATTGAGATTAAAAAAGATAGTACTGATGAATTTGGTGAATCATTAGAACATATAGATCATATTATGACAGCTTTACAAAATTTTAGTCAGGATCTTCATAAATTAACAGTCTCCATTGTTAACGGGGATTTAAAAAGCAGAATGGATGATCATGCTTATAAAGGTGATTTCAAAAAAATTATGTTTGGCGTAAATAGAATTATTGGTGAAACATTAAGGCCAATTCATGAAGCAATTCCTGTGTTACAAGAAATGTCCAAAGGTAATTTGGGTACACGAATGAAATCTGAATATAAAGGAGATCATGATGTTATAAAAAATGCTGTCAATACAACTATTGATTCTTTAAATACAATTATCTCTGAGATTAAAGGTGTAGTTACAAATGTTGATTCATCTTCTCAAAAGGTAGCAGAAACGGGCCAGGGATTAAATGCAGGAGCAGCTCAGCAGGCGGCAGCACTTGAAGAAATTTCAGCATCAATTACAGAAATTGGCAGTCAAATTAACCAGAATGCTGACCATGCTGGAGAGGCCAAAAGCTTAAGTGATAGGGTGAAAGATGATGCTCTTAATGGCAATAATCAGATGTCAAATATGGTTAGTGCTATGGCAGACATAGATGAATCAAGCAAAAATATTGCAAAAATTATTAAAGTGATTGATGAAATTGCATTCCAAACAAATTTGCTTGCTTTGAATGCTGCTGTTGAAGCGGCCCGAGCTGGCAAGCACGGTAAAGGATTTGCGGTAGTTGCAGAAGAGGTTAGAAACTTAGCGGCCAGAAGTGCTGAAGCTGCAAAAGAGACTACTAATTTGATCTCTGATTCGAATGAGAGAGTAAGAAATGGTTTAAAAATGGCCACAGATACTGCTGAAGGATTAAAAAGAATTGTTAATGGAATTAATGAGGTTGCCAATTTTATGCAACAAATATCAAGTGCATCTCAAGAGCAATCTCATGGAGTTTCACAAATTGGTGTTGGTATGAAGAGAATTGAAAGTGTTACTCAAAGAAATACTCGCTCGGCAGAAGAGACTGCACAAGCAGCAGATTATTTATCTAATCAATCAGTTCAATTGATTAATTTCATAAACAAATTCAAGTTAGATAGTAGTTATGTTGCTAACAATAATAGCAAACTTGCAGTAGCAAGTAATAATGTTTCTTCTCAAACTAACAAAGGCGTTATCGCTCTAAAAATGAAAAATAATAATAGGTACGATAATAATTCTGATTTAGTATTAGATAGCAAAAAAACATCTGCACCTGTATCACCTTCTTCTCTAAATATAAATACAAATACAGGTGGTCCAACAAGCATTAAACTTCAAAAAGTAGAATGAGGTAGCAAATTCATAAAAACATCTTTTTCATATTGATAACCCATAAAAACTAAAGTTTGGGCCACTTTAATTTCTTTATTTAAAGTAACATTTTTTAAAACTGCAGCTTTAAAAACATTAAAACCAATTCTGTCAATTATGTACCCAACATGTTCTTTTGCTAAACTCTTATCAATTTCTTTATCAATTAAGGCGTAAATGTTTTTTATAACTTGAATTACCACATCTTCCGTGGCCCAATTAAGAAAGGTTGTAGCTAAACGAGGATTTTTCTTTCCAGTTCGACCTAATATTATTAATCTGAAAAATGTTTTTTCACTTCTAACCCAGGCCGATGTGGGGCACTTTAAAATACATTCTCCGCAACCAATACATCTTCTATGGTCTTTTTTTATTTTATGATTATGTAAAGATAGTGCTCCTGTTACAGATTTTGTACATACTTTTACACAGGCCTCGCAACCAATACAATTATTATAAATATACTGAGGTTCAGTCATTCCGATAATTCCAAAATCTTGTAGGTGGGCCTTAATACAATCGTTGGGACAGCCAGTAATTGCAATTTTTACATGAAAATTGTTAGGATAAACTTCCTTCTCCATTTTTAAGGCCAAATTTGTTGTATCAAGATTTGCAAATGGACAAACTCTGTTTCCTATACAAGCGGAAATATTTCGAATTCCAGCGGCGGGATAACCATCTTCTGGATTATCAATCGAGACTCCAATAGAACACTCTAATCCGTTTATAAGTGGTGCAAGTAACTTATTTACTTCTGTTATAAATTTAAAATCAATATCTGGAATTTCAAAACCTTGTCTGGTTGTAATATGAACAGAACCATTTCCATATTCTTCTGCAATTTGAGCGATAATTGAAAAATACTTTGTTTGCAAATGACCACCTGGAACTCTTATTCTTATTGCGGTTTTATTTCGTTTTTTAGTTATTCTAAATGCATTTTTTTGAATAATTTTTCTATTAATATCTAGTGACATAAATATATTTTCCCTTCTTGAAAAAAAATTTATTAATCAATTAATCAATTAATCGTTCAGCTTGATCATATGTAAAAATAGGTCCATCACAACAAATGTAAGTGCTATCTATTTTACAATGCCCACATTTTCCAACTCCACAAGACATATTTCTTTCTAAAGAAACAATAATGTTTTCTTTTTTTATTCCTGAGGCGATGAATTTTTCAGCAGTAAATTTTATCATAATAGGAGGACCAACAATAATAACACTCATATTATCTTTATCAGAAAAATCCACCTGTCCTACGTAATCAGTAATTAAACCAACTGGTTTACCTTGCCAAAGCTCGCAACTTTGATCAAGGGTAATGAGAGATTTAAATTTCTGTTCCCATTTTTCGATATCATATTTAAAGAGAAGATCATTAATTGTTTTAAAACCCATTAGCACTTCAAATTTAGAAAGCTTTTCTATATTTTTGTAAAAATAATTAATAACACTTCTTACAGGAGAAAGTCCGCACCCTCCGGCGGCAATCACTAAATGTCGGTCTGTTAATAAATCAACTGGAAAAGAATTTCCATAAGGACCACGTAAATAAACAACATCTCCCTTCTTTAGACAATGAATAGCATTGGTAAGGGTACCTACCTTACGAATTGTTAAATCAACATAATCATCTTCAAAATTACTTACAGAAATGGGGGCCTCTCCAATCATAGGTAAAGATACTTCGTAAAATTGCCCATAAGATGGATGTTTAAATGTGGATTTGTCTATTTTGAATTTATATGTACTCTCTATCTCCGTTTCTTTGATGATATCAATAATAATATGTGGCGAGGGAATATAAATATTTTTTATCATGTTCATATTTTTTCCTTGCTAATAAGCCGAGCAGAAAGTTTATTTATTATGGTGGAAAATGAAATATATTCAGGACAATTATCATCACATCTGCCGCATCCTACACACATATGATTTTTTTCTTCACCAAAGCGTTTTTTATAATCATAAATTTTATGAAATGTTTTAAAGCGCATTCTTGAAGCATTATCCTTTCGCATATCATGTCCTCCGGCCATCAAAGAAAATTTGGGAATATGACAAGAGGCCCACACTCTTCGTCTTTCACCTACATTAGGGTTGTCATCATAATGTAAATCATTGGTTGAAAAACAACTACAAGTAACACAAGTTGTATTGCATCTTCCACAAGCTATACATCTCTCTTTGTATTCATCCCAAAGTTTAGAGTCTGTATAAATAAAAGAAGGCATCTCTTCAACGTTAGGCAAAGTTACTTTTTTAAAATTTTTTTCAGGATAAAAAATTTCAAAATTATCATTATTGTTACTATTGTTACTATTGTTACTATTGTTATTAGTAGTATTTGTAGAAAATAATGATTCAAAAATATTTTTAATTTTTGAATTTTTTACTTCATTAATTTCAATTGAAATCAGTGATTGATGTTTGTTATTAGATATAGCAAAATCCCAATCGCTACTTTTGTTAGCATTCATTGATACACAAAAACAATTTTCAAATCCATCGACACATTCTATTAGAGCAAAAAAGACTTTTTCTCTTAATCGTTTATAATAAAAATCTTCTTCTACTCCATTTCTTAGAAAAATTTCATCAAGACGTTTAATGCCATTAATATCACAAGGTCTCATTAAAATATAAATAGGTTTAATAGATTTTATATCAGGGACATAAACTTGATCATAGGTGAAATTCATTATTGTTTGAGAAATTGGAAATATTATATCTTTAGGTGAATATGTTGATTTTTCATTCCACTCAATATCATCGTAATTAGTTACTTTTTCATAATAAATTATATCTGTATTTGAAAATGCTCCATCTCCTTTTTTTTTAACTGGAGCATAAACATTATAATATTCACTCAGTAAGTTAAAAATTTTATTAAATTCTTCTTTTGTAATATTTTTTTTCATCACAATAGTTCCTTATTACCTTATTACCTTATTATTTTTTATATAGGCCTCTCTTAGAAATATTGAGTTATTGCTACGGCCGCCGATATGCCGTCAACAGCAGAGGAAGTTATTCCTCCAGCGTGGCCTGCTCCTTCTCCAACGGGGTAAAGACCATTATGAGATATTGATTGGAATGTTTTTTTATCTCTCAAAATAGTTACCGCCGAAGATGTTTTTGTTTCGGGGGCCACAAGTAAAGCGTTTTTGCTAAAACCTTTTAAGGATTTTTCAAAATGTTCAAGGCCACTAATAAGAGAGGAGATAACAAATTCAGGGAAAATGTTAGAAAATATTTTTTTATTTACTAAAACAATACCAGAGGGAGAGGAACAAATGCCAGCTGTAATTGTTTTTTGAGTTGTAGTTATAGTTTTAGTTGTTCTTAAAAGATCATCAATATAAATTGCAGGTAAAGCTTTACCTTTAAAATTTTTTTCCGCAAATTCTTTTGATATTTGATAGGCCTTTTTTTCTATTTCTTCTTGAAATTTTATACCCTTTAGGTAACTTAGATCTGAATTTAAATTTGGATCTGAGTTTGATAAAAAATCAGCGAAATCAGAAGGTACTGTGCTAACAACTAATGCAGCATTAGAGAAACGTCCTCGTCTTCTAAAATTACTCATACCATTTATAACAAGTCCATCACATTTTGTTCCGGAAGAGATTATGTAACCACCTGGACACATACAAAAACTATAAACACCACGCTGAGTTTTTTTATCAGTGAAGGCCAAGCGATAGTTTGCACTTGGAAGAAGGTCGTTAGATGAAAAATTACCATATTGAATTTGATCGATATAATCTCTTCTATGTTCTATTCTTACTCCAATTGCAAAATTTTTCAGAGACATTTTTACGTTATGTTTGTTTAGCAAATGGTATATATCATCTGCTGAGTGCCCGCTGGCCAATATAATATTATTAGAGTAGTGTTTTTCTTTTGATGCTAGTTGAATACCGATTATTTTTTTAGATGGTTTTTCTTCGGTTATAAAATCTATTACTTTTGACTTATAAAATATTTTTGCACCTTTTTCTTCAAGATATCTTGAAATGTTACTAATAATTTTTGGCATTAGATTGGAGCCAATGTGAGGAGGGTTGTTGTAGATTATTTCAGCAGGAGCACCAAATTGGACAAGACGTTTTAGAATGTAAGGAAGATGAGGGGAACGAATTCTTGTAAATAATTTGCCATCACTAAATAATCCAGCACCTCCTGCTCCAAAACATACATTACTGTCAGGATTTATTTTTCCGCTTTTCCAAAAATTTGCAACAGAACGAATGCGTTCTAAAATATTTTCTCCTCTTTCAAAAATAATTGGTTTAACACCAAGATCAACAAATTTTAAAGCAGCAAATAATCCAGCTGGGCCAAATCCAATTATGATTGGAGGATTTTTTAATAATTCTTTATTATTATTAGGGATATCATTTTCTGTAAATGATTCTTCTAAATCTTCATGATCATAAATTTTAATTTTATAGTTATACTTTGGAGTGCGGCCTCGATTTGCAGATCGAGCATCAAGTGATTTTGAAAGTATTTGATAGTTACAATTGAAACTAAATTTGTCTTTTAAAAAAAAATCTAAATCTTGATCAAAATCCAAACAATAATCTTCTATATTTGCCATTTTAGTCCTGATTTATATTTTCGCAACTCACTTTTTATGCATTTGTTCTTGGGCATATTATATATTTTTTTTGCCTCATTATCTAATTCTAATTCTAATTTTAATTTGCTATTTGTCGTTCCATTTTTTTAAAAATGAAAATGTATTCTTTGCTACTTATAAATTATGTAACGTTAGGGTTAAGGGCCTGTGAAATAAGTGAAGTATTTTACTCGGATATTTTAAATAATTTGGTTTTTTTGCAAAACTCTCATCATGTGCTCCACATGTGAACCAGGCCAATATAGTTTTTGGCAGATTTTGCAAAAGGTGTAGGAATGGTAATGGTCCTTTATTTTGGGTGGAATAACATGTATGAGTTCATTTTCTTTCATCGTTAATAAATTCATATTTAATAACGACTCATTACAATTAAGACATCGAGTGAAAGGTTTTATCGAAGGATCGCCATAAAGATCCATCCTTACAAAAACTTCTTTTAATAAAGTTATTGGCCCATTCCCTCGAAGGAAAATAGCATGGGTAATTTTTTTTCTTTTTAATAAATTAACACTTTTACTAAGAATAATTCTTTCTTCTTTTAAAGCTCTATCTACGATATCATCTGCTGATAATTTTTTATCACAGAGACTATCAAGACCACAAATTCTTAGAAGTTTAGTGAGATCCATCAGATTTTGTTCCAAAATAAATTTTTTTTGTTTTATTTGTCTTAAAGGAGGAGGTATCTGGTGTTTTTTTATATCTTTAATGTTTAAAGCTTCAAAAAGGGGATAAACAGTTACTCTAGCATCATTTGTCAGAAGATAAGAAAAATTTACAGGCGTTCCATTTACTAAAATTAAATCAATTTCTGTACGAGGAACACCCAATGTTTCAATCAAATCTTTCACCGTATGAGGTTGAGCAAATAAAATATTAAAGTCCGTCTTCCTTTTTTCTTTTGGTAGAAAATAGTTTAATTCTTCATAAAAACGCATGGTGATAGTGATCATAATATTTGCATATAGTATATAAAATATACATTAAAGTATTAATTAATATGAACAGAGAAATATCTTTCAGGGTAACAAAACAATTTTTCCATAAGCACCTTCTTGCATGATTAAAGTATGCGCTTCAGAGGCATTTGTTAATGGAATCTCTTTTCTAATAATTGGGTTTATTATATGATTTTTTAATCCGCTAGCTATTGCTGAATGAACTTGATAAGATTCTTCTTCTGGGATTTTAAGATTTAATATTCCTTTTACTGTACCTTCATTGCTCATCAGTAAACGAGGATCAATTTCAATTGTGCCTCTACTGCCAACTATAACAACTACTCCGTGAAGAGCTAAAATTGATAAATCATTTTGCAGATTTTTATTGGCCAGCATTTCAATAATAACCTTAACACCTTTACCTTTAGTAATATCCCTGATTTTATTTAAGTAATCATTTTCCAAATGATTTAATACATAGTCAGCGCCTAAATCTTTTACTAACTGTTGTCCTTTTTGAGTGCCAGCAGTCCCTATAATACGTAAACCTCTTGAACGAGCAAGTTGCAATAAAGCAGTACCAACTCCACCACTCGCTCCGTGTATTAAAAGCCATTGTCCTGGGCCGGCATAGGCCTTATTAAAAAGAGCTCGGTAGGCCGTCACATAAGGAACGTTAATTCCTGCTCCTTGAGAGAAACTTATGTCATCGGGGAGAGGATAGACTTGAGATATCTCACAGAGGGCCAGCTGAGCATAAGTACCACTTAAAGATCCTGCAATATAGACTCTACTTCCAACTTTTAAATCTTTTGTTAAAGATGAGTACAAACCCTTTTTTATGTTTCCTTCTACATCTGGAGATATTGCTTGAATTATTCCTGCTCCATCAATACCAGGAGTATAAGGGAAAACAAGATTTAACGGATAATTACCTGAACGAATGTAAGTATCGACAGGATTTACTCCGGCAGCAAATACTCTTACTACAACTTGTCCATGATCTGCTTTAGGGTCCGGGATCTCTTCCATTTCTAAAACTTCTGGCCCACCAGTTTTTTTTACTCTAATTGCTTTCATTAAAATCTCCTACTAGCTTTAAAACTTCAGGTGATCTTAGACTTAAATTTCAAAGTACTCAATGTTGTTTTTAAATCCTAATTACCATACTTTGGTTTTCTCAGACTCTCGTTCTATTTTGATTTCTGCGGTCAATAGATTGGATTGTTAATTTTTCAAAATGAGCAAATTTGATATTAGAATTATGAGATTAGAATCTGCTAAGTTTGCACGAACGCTGGCATCGTGATCCTATTATGGAAAATTAGAATAGGTTCTTAGGGCCCGTCAAACAATAACTTTTTATTTATTCCGCCATAATCTTATCTATTTCTTTTTGTGTTTGTTGTAGTTGTATCTCCATTTCTTTGATTTTTTCTATATCTTGTATATTTTGACCATTATTTGATTCAGCATAATTTTTTAAATATGTATTATTTTTATTTTTTGTTGTAGTTAAAGTTGTTGAGGCCGGTGAACGACTTTTTTTTAGAAATTTTTCAACTGCTTCAACTGTACTATTGTCATTATTATCACTACTGTTACTGTTATTTTTATCCACTTTATTTTCCTTTTCAATTTGATCTTTAGCGTATTTATTGGCCAAACGAGATAATTCAGTATTATTTTGTAGATGTTGTTTGGCCTTCTCTGTTATTGCAGATAGATCACTGTTATTTAATTTTCTAATTTCATTTTGGATTTTTTTTGCTTCTTCTGAGCTAATTTTATTAGTGGCCGCCAATTGATCAACTGTATTTAATAAATCTTCTTTCTTTAAAGTAACATTATTAAATGAATCATCTGCAATACCATCGTGAATATCAATTTTAAAAGTATAAAAAACAAAATAAAAAATATTTACTAGAATGATTAGAGTTATCAGGGCAATTGATTTGGAGATAATTTTATCAATTAAAAATATTTTAATTCCTTCTTTTGCTCTTTTTTTCATAGATTTCTCCATCACATTAATAAAATAAAGTTAGGTATTGGTTAGGAATGGGAACTTAATAACTTCCCATTCATTAGATAGAAACCTATTAAAATAGTCGGAATTAAAAATGTATTACTTTAATATTTTAGATAAATTTTTTTAGATAAATTTTAGATAAATTTTTAGATAAGATTGTGAATAAGATTTGAGATTGATTAATATTTTGTATGAATATATTAATATATTCAATGTTAAATAAAAGTGCTGGTTTTTGGTCTTATTTTAAGTGAAGTTTTAAGCGAAGTTTAAATTTGCATAATCACCTGAAGAACGTGATTTGCGACCATCATAATTTATGTTTTCGTCTCGTTCTGCTTCTTCTTTACATTGGATGCATAGGTCAGCTGTAGGACGAGCAATTAAACGTGAATAAGCAATTGGGCCACCACAATCTTTGCAATAACCATATTCATTGTTATCCAGTCTTTTTAGTGCTTCATCTATCTTTTTCTCATATAGATTTTCGCGGGTACGGAAACGCAAGCGCTGAAAATTGGAGAGATCAGCGTTAGCATGATCGACGTCATCGCTTCTCTCTTCTGATTCCAAATTAAATTCCTCTGTAATGCAATTTTTGAAAACAAGATTTTGTTTTTGCTGTTCTAATATTTCTTTTAGCATTTTTAATTGATGTGCTGTTAAATATTCATTTGCAGCAGAAACAGCATTAGCTTTGGCGTGTAAATGTCTTAGTGTTGAATTAGAGACTGTGCTTAGTTCTTGATCAAACAATACTTTCATCGAAATCCCTCCCATTACAAATACATTGTCTATATCAAATTCTAATTTTTAAAAATTGTTTAATAATAAAAAAAATTAAACAAAAATCAGATTCAAAATTAAAATTATAATCTAACTTCATCTGCGAACGCAGATGAGAATCAAAATAAGACTTAAAACAAAATTTTAAATTACTTCCCCAGTATTTAAATTATTACTGATTAAATCAGATATTTATTGTTAAAGCAAATAAAAATTTCTCACATTTTTTTCTCTTTATAATAAGAAAATTTTAGGATAAAAATTTTTAAGGATGAAATTAAGCGCTAAAAAATCTCGATAGGATTATAAGAAATTATATGAATAAACCTGATTCAAATTTAATAGAAGATAAAGAGACAAATAAAGAGACAAATAAAGAGACAGACAAAGATACAGACAAAGATCCAGACAAAGATCCAGATAAAAATAAAGATAAAAAGATAGATAAAAATAAGGGTAAAGTAAAACTTCCTTCTCGTCATAATTTGCAATTGGGGCGTCGTCTTTTTCATTTTGCTAATGGTGCTGCAATAGCTACCATGTATAATCTATTTTGGGAGCACAATCAGGTTGTATATATTATTGGGTTAGGGGCATCACTTCTCTATATTGTGGAGCAAGTGAGATTGGCGTATCCCGAGTTGGCAAATAAGTTTAGTTGGATTAGTAATTTTTTATTGAGAGCAGAAGAAGAAATAAAAGAATCTGCAGCAGTACCATATGCAATGGCATTGTTACTTACTATAATAAGCTTTCCAAAAACAGTCGCAGTCATTGCAATATATACGTTATCAATATCAGATCCGCTCTCGGCAATTATTGGAATAACATATGGTAAAAAAAAGATTGTTCGTAATAAAAGTTTAGAAGGATCATTAGCATTTTTTATTTCAACTTTAATTATTTGTCTTTATGTCTTAATTAATGCACATTCAGGATATGTCATGCCAATTGTAAAAGCATCAATACTAATTGCATTTATTGTTGCTTTATTTGAATTAATCCCTTTACGGTTAGATGATAATCTAACAATTCCTCTTTTTACTTCAATGATTAGTTGGACAATAATTCATTTAATGGGAATTCCTGTGTAATCATTATCAAATTAATTATAGAAAATGGATTAGTTCTTTAGCACATTTAGATAGTGGTAATCCTACAATAGGACACTGAATGAAATATTTTAAGAGTTGAGGTTTATCTTTTAAGACCATTTCTTTTATACAAAGATTTAATATTATAAAATCATTGCTACCTTCCAATTTTCCATTATCGATACTATTTTTTATATAACTGCAATTAATAGTTTTCAATTTACTGACAGGTAACTCTTTTTTATTAATGGATAGAGAGAATAGTTCGTATTGACCAAAATCATTTTTATTTATAAGGGAGATAGCATATCTAAGATAACGATAAAAACCAAAAGGAGCATCTTTCATTAAATTTAATAGATTTTGATTTAACGAGACATCACCATAAATAATACTTAAAGCGATTCCTATAAATTGATAAGTATCTTTTTTATTATGTAGATAGTTGATTATTTCAGATTTAGAGAAATTTTTATTTACTATTTTAGAGACTACATAAAGAGTATTAGAATAAGCATTAGGGTCATTTTGATTTATTTCATCTAATTTATTAAAAACTACTTCTAGGTCTTGTTCGGAGAAAATTACTCCATCAAATAGATCTAAGACTAAACGAAAAGATGACCATTCATTTTTATTTTCAATAAATTTCTTAATGCCAACTTTTGTAACAATTTCTTCTTTATTGTTTGTGAAATATTTATAACCAATTAAACGATTAAAATTTTCTTTTGAAATATCACTGGTAAGGATTTTAATTAAATCATTACCCTTTATTTCAGGTCCTAAATTACCTAAGTAATTAATTTGTGCGACTACATCGTTTTGAGAGTTTTCTGATATATTTTTTATGCTCTTGTAAGAAAGGATATAGCTAATAGAAAATAGTGAAAAAGTAATTAGAATAGCAATAGCATTTAAATATATTTTAAATTTATTTCTATTAATCTTTAGTACTGTGAAATTATTATTGATAGTTAAGATAATTACAAATGTTGAAAATAAAAATAAAACAAATATTGGAGCAGCCGTAAATTTTCTAAAGATAAAAATAATAAAAAGTGATGCTAGAACAATTAAAACAGAAAAATATTTTTTTACTAAAAAGTCTAAAAAATAATTAAATAGATAGATAATTTCTCCAAAACTATGTTTGCCATTTCCTCCTTGATGAAGAATTTTATCTTTTGATGTTTGCTGAGAATTAGCAATAACCGAGGAAGGAAGGCACATAAATAATAAAATTAATATTGAAATTATTGTCATCCAATAACCAAGAGTATCTCCTTGATTAATATTAAACTCAGTAACACGTTCAGTATTTATTACTTTGTTTTTTATAATTTTTTTAAATTTAATTTTATTATTTTTATAGGTTGATTCACTAGTTTCTTTTGTGGCAATGCTATTATTAAGTGTTGTGTTTGAAGTATGAGTGGTGTTGGTGATATATTCTTTGTTTAGAACTGTTTTTGTAATAAATGGAACGGCAAATATTACTACGGTTAATAAAATCATTCCAAAAATAAAGTTAATTAATTTTAATTTTACAAAATAAAAAAATATTTTACTTTTCCGCAATGGAGTTAAGAATAGCCAGTTAAGATTATTTGAGTAAGTTATCCCCCAAGACATAAAGATTAAAAAATAGATGACGGCAAATAATAATATTACCATGGTCATATCTTCAATTTGAAAATCTTCGGGAAATAAAATTGGCCACGCAGTATAAACTAATAAAAAAATAAAAGTGACTATTAATTGAACACCTAAAAATCTAAATGAAAAAAGATATATCATGTTACGCAAAGTTTTTATCTCCTGTTTTAATGAAATAAATAAATATTTCATCTAGAGTTACTGATCTTCTATCTAAAAATTCATGAGGAATATCAAATTGTCTGGCCACGCTTGAAGGAAGGATGAAAGAAGAAGAACCATCACTATTTTGTTTACTCCAAAAACAACTTGGATGTGTAAATATGTAATGTAAATTTGGTTCTTTAGTGCGTAGTTTGACAAATTTGTATGGAATCTCTTTCACACGTTCGTTAAGTTGAATTTCTCCATTGTTTAAAATAATTATTTTATCAACAACAAATTGAATTTCACTTATTATATTGGTAGTAATAAGAACGGTTCCTCCATTGGAGGTGAATTTTTTTAACATCTCCATAAAGAAATTTCTAGCATAGATGTCTAAAACAGCAGTGATTTCGTCTATAAGAAGTATTTTAGGTTTTATCGCCAAAGCTGCAATCAATGCTGTTTGCATTTTTTGTCCACGAGAATATTGAGAAAAGGCATTGTCTAGAGATAATCCACGTTCTTTCATGGTCTTTAGAAAAAAATCTTCATCCCAATTTGTAAAAAAATCAGCATATCTTTTAAAAAAATTTCCTATAGTTATAGGTATATCGTAGTTAATTTTTTCAGTTACAAGACCAATTTGGTTTTTTAATTTTCCTAAATCATCTTTTATATTTTTTCCTAATATCTCACCTTCACCAATTTCAAATGATTCTTGTCCCATTAAAATATTAAGTAATGTTGATTTACCTACTCCATTTTCACCCAATAAAGCGCAAAAAATTCCTTTCTCTAATTCAAAATTAATATTTTTTAAAATTAAATTACCATGAAACTCTTTAGCAATACCTCGTACTTTAAGAACTTTTTGAGTGGATTCTTTATTTTCAATAGTATTGGTTGAATTCACATTATTTTCATTATTTGTATTATTTGTATTATTTTCAAAGTTATTTGTATCGGATGTATTATTTTCTTCGTTCATATTTAATACCTTCTTTAATAAGAAATGGAAGAGAATTATGATCAACTATTAGTTATGAAATCGGGAAATTATTAAATTCCCATTCCTGTATCATTAGTCTTTTCGTCTAAATTAAATGTAATGTTTAGTAAAAATAAAAAATTTGTAAAAAATTAAAGTGAAAAGTAAGATCGAAATCAAATACTCAAGTATTTGGCTATTAAGTTAGATGCTAACAAATTCTTAACCTATATTTGCTTCATATATGTATAAGCTTAATGTACGATTATCTAAATCTACTAATTAATCGCTAGAGTGAAAGCGACAGTTACTAATTAATCATTATAAATAATGTAAATTAAAATCATTTGTTTATTATCCATTAAGATTAATCTTAATCTCTGATCAATTTTTTGAAGATCAGAAAACATGAAAAGGAGTTCTCGTGAGTATTTGGAATAATTGCATTGTGTTTTATTTGTGTTTTTTTCTTTTTAGTTTTACTACCTTTATCTCGGCACCTAATTTTTCTTTTGCTACCAGCAACTTAGGTAATTCGGAGAGAGAGTCGATCACTAATTCAATTTACGACTCCATAGATTCGTTAGATTATTTGGATGCAGATATTTTGGAAAATAATTCTGATGAACCTGCTTATTGTGATCCACTCAATTTTCATAATTTTGAGGTAGACCCATCAAAAAAAATTGAACGTATGCATTTGTTTCAACTAGGTTCAGTAGTTATTGGAGGAATGGCGATAGGCAAATCCTCAACGAAGGAAATGGAAATGATTGCAAAAAATTATTCTCAATCTGTTAATGAGAATAATTATTGTACATGGTATGTGGGTAATGATAATTATTCGGCGATGAAAGAACTTAATCATAAGTACATCAAAGGGATATATCTCATAAGTTCAAAATTAGCTGCTTCAAAATTCATTAAAATATTAGGTGGTTCTTTTTTTAAAGAAAAAAACAATTTTCTTGCTTGTGCTCAAAAACACCATTATATCGCCGTTGGATGTGATCAACAAAAACATAGAGGACCAAGTACTTTCGCCATGATTTTGGCCTTTAGTGGTTGTACTCCAGAACATGCTTCTACAATTGCTAACAATGTGTGGGGATTGAATGGATTGCCGGCAAAAACCAGAATCGCTATTGCTAGGACCGCTTATCAGTTAGGTAATTCTAATCCAGAAGAGCAAGCAAAATTAAGATCACTTTTTCAAAAATAAAATGTAATCAGTCGCTGGGCTTTCGCTCCAGCGACTGATTAGGGGATAAGGAATGGGAAATTATTAACCCTAACGTTGCATATTCATATTTGCTTGAAGAATAAGTTAGATATACTATAATTCAATAGTTAATCATTTATTTTGTAAGGAGGAAGCTTTTATGAAATTTATTTTTGTTATTTTATTTTTTATTACAAGTTTAAGCTTTGCAACTGCAATTACAATTGCAACTGTTAGTACAACCACAGCTGCTGATACGGCAACTTGTACTGCAAGTAATGATGGTGATGGTATTGATAAAGTAATTTATGGTAATGATAATAGGTTAGATGTTTATTCTTCTAAAAATAAAAAATATAAAAGATGGGCGGTATCCACGGCCGCTTTAATTCCAAGAGAAAATCTTTCCAAAACAATAACTGGAAAATACTATCGAATTAAAGCGGATACATTAAAGAAGGCCGCCAATGTCTGTAGTAGCGAAAGGTTTGCAAATCAAATTACCGCTGCCCAATGCTCAGGTTTTTTAGTAGGAAGCGATCTTCTCTTAACTGCGGGACATTGTATAGAAACCATTAGTGATTGTGATAATTATTATTGGGTATTTGATTATCGATTACATAATATTTTACCAATAAAATGTTTAAATAATATTACTGTTAAGGCCACTAGTGTTTATACTTGCGTAGAAGTTATCGGTCAAAGAAGTGATAGCGAAGTTGATTACGCCTTAGTTCGCTTAAATAGAAAAGTAGTTGATCGTTCTCCTCTGACATATAGAAAAAGTGGAAAAATAATAGATAATAGTAAAATAGTAGTTATCGGTCACCCCGTGGGTCTTCCTACAAAAATTGCAGCTGGCGCCAATGTAAGAAGTAACAATGATGATGGTTTTTTTGTGACCAATCTTGATACCTATGGCGGAAATTCTGGATCAGCAGTAATTAATTCAACAACGGGTGAAGTAGAAGGAATTTTAGTTAGAGGAGAAGAGGATTTTGTAACCGCTCCAGGAAAGACTTGTATGATTTCAAATAAGTGTGCTAATGATAGTTGTAGAGGAGAAGAGGTTACAAGAATAACCGCAGTTGAAGAACTTTTTACGAAGTAATTATGCGAGGTAATTAAATGCTTTTTTTTGGGCATATTGGTTTTGCTGCTGCTGTAAGTGAAATCATAAATAATAAATTTACAAAAAAAAGAATAAAATATCATTATTTCATTGTTGCTTTGATGGCAACCTTTGTAGATATTTTGGATAAACCATTAGCAGTTTATTTTTTTCCACAATATCATTCTGGAAGAATCTTTTTTCATACTCTTATTGCTAATAGTATTCTTTTGTTGTTTGCATACATTTTTTTTTCGAAGTATTGGCACTACTGGATTTTGTTACTGACTCATTTAATTTTAGATTTTATTTATGATAGTAAATTCATTGTAAATTTATTTTATCCTTTTTTAGGTCCATTTCCAATTGGTCATCCAGAAAGCGGTTTTAATGGAATGTTTGATTACGTTACCACTATAATTTATAGAATACATCCAATAGGAATAGCCTTTGAAATATTGGGTTTTATTATTTTGTGCTTTCTGCTTTATAGAGACCGTTCTTTTTCATTTTATCGAGATACTTAAACTCAAACTCAAAATCAAACTCAAACTCTTAAACTAGGATTTAATTAGAAATTTATCAACCTGTCTTTGCATCTGTTCAACTTGTCTAGAAAGATCTTCTGAAGAGACCGCAAGTTTTATAGCAGCAGAAGCATTAGAACTAACAATGGAAGTATTTCCTTTCATGGCCTTGGCCTGTTTGCCTGTTATTGTTGAAATTATGTTTAGATCTTTTGCTACCACATTAAAACTTTCTACTATATTTTTTAAACTATCACCAACTTCTCTAGAAAGAACGATGCCATTTGCTATCTCCGAAAAACCTGTTTTTATAGTTTCTGAAATTTCTTTTGCTGAAAAAGCACTTTTTTCTGCTAATTTTCTTACCTCATCTGCTACAACAGCAAATCCTTTTCCATGTTCACCAGCACGGGCCGCTTCAATAGCTGCATTCAAGGCCAAAAGATTTGTTTGGTCTGCTATATCTGTTATTATATCGATTGTATCTGATATCTGTTTGCTGCTTTTTTCAATTCCATTTATGGCCTTCAAGGTATGCTCCATCTTATCACCAGTTTTTAAAGCTTCGACAACTGCTATTTGAGTTATATCATTCGACTTTTGAGCGTTCGTAGCAGATGCTTGTATGGAATTTGATATTTCTTCAAGGCCTTTAGATTGTTCTTCAGCTCCAGTTGCTATTTGCTGTGAAGTTGATGAAACCTGCTCGGAAGCACAATTTACCTGTTCAGCAATTGATTTTATTTGTGTAATAAAGCCAGTTAGATTGGTAATCATAGTATCAATACTCTCTGCTAGTCTTCCTAGCTCATCATTTGATTTAATTTTTACTTTTTCTCTCAAATCCCCAGCTGCAATTTTATCAACCACAAAAATTATATGTTTAATTTTTTTCATAATAGTAGAAATTAAAAACCTGGGGAATATGACACTAAAAATAATACATATTAATAAAATTATTACATTGATGTTAATTGCAAATTTATTATTTGCTTGAGTAAGATTGAGTTGATAATTTAATTTATCTATCTGCATGTTGACTAACCAATTAATTTTTTCGGTTATATCTTGAGCAAATGGATCAAATTTTCTCATAAGCTTATTTCCTTCTGCTGTTCCTTGTGAAATATAAGCTTGGGCCATGCTATTACCCATTTCATAAAAATCAATAAAAGATTTATTTAGATCTTCAATTTTAGCAAGATTTTCTTTGTCGTTTTCTTGTTGAAATACCTTTCTAAAAGAGTTAATCCCCTTATCAAATAAAACTGCATTTTCTTTGGCCATTTTGAAACCATCATCGAGACCATCTAGACCTCTCGTTGCAGATATATCGGTTAACCACTGTTGTACTTGGATTGTGTTTATTTGCATTTCTTTAGATAAAATTGCTAGCTTAGAAGTTTCATCTTTTAATGAAGTAGCGCTATTATTAGATTTTATGAATAGAAAAATGTTATAAATAGAAATACTTAAAAACATCATTATCAGGAAAGATACAATTCCAATGAGCTGCTTTTTAACTGTAATGTTCATAAGAAACCTCAAAAATTTTTGATTATTATTTTATTATAACATATTCTGATTATTAGTATATTTTTGAAAAATACATGGCAGCTTATACCCATTTGTTTAGGGTAAATAATTTATTTTTTATATTTTTTCATATCAGTTTTTTCATATTGTTTTTTCATATTGACAAATATCTTTGGCAATAAAAAAAAAGTTAATTTAAACGATTATTGTTTAATGGACATTATATTTCAAATAGATAACTAGAAAGTTGTTTTGCTATTTAATAGAAGATAATTTTAATTTGAAGTTCATGATAAAATCAAGATCAACAATAGAATATAATATTAAAAAAATAAAAAGAAACAATGGAATTTATTTATGAGCACTAAAAAAATTGATTTGAAATTACTTACAAAACTAATTGAAGAGAGAGAAAAATCATTACAAGAAAAACCTCATTTATTAAAAGTGCAAAAAGAGATAGATACTATTTTAGAAAAAATTGGCGATGATCCGGATAAACGTATGACCGTTCTGAATGAATTAATGATGAAAAAATTAAAAGAGGAGTTGGTACCAGCTTTACTGGATTTATCTTCTACTATTAATAATTTTAAAGATGCTGTGACATCTAATGAGTCAACAGCAGTAGATAACTCAAATAAGAGTGAAAGCAAAGAGGCCCTTCCAGATAATGTTCTACATATTTAATTTAATTTAATTTAATTTAAATATTTAATCAATATAGCGCCATATTACATTATTAAATTAGTTGAATAAACGTTTGCTTGTTATAAAAAATTTTGGAATAATGGCCTAAAAAAATAAAATAAAAATTAGCTTAGGGCCTAGGCCCTAGGCGGTGTACTTTTAGATTAATGAGAATTAACTTATGGTCTTTCATTCTGAAACAGTAATAAAAAATAAAGTTAAAAAAGTTCTTTTGATTAATCCCTCATACTCATACGACACTTATTTTAAAATTGATCGCAAGGCCGGCTCAATGAGGCATCCTTTGCTTTCTCTTGCATCAATTGCGGGTGCTATTGTAAATTTGGCAGAGGTAGAAATTTTAGATTTAGATATAGAAGAAGAAAATCCCGTAAAAGTATTAAGGGAAAAAATAAATACCTTTTGCCCTAACCTTGTAGGCATTACTGCTACAACTCCACTTTTTAATAATTTAATTAAAATTTCTAAAGAGATTAAAGAGATTAATAGCTCAATAATCGTTATTGCAGGAGGAGTTCATGCAACCTCATTTCCTAAAGAGGCCTTGCAAAATGAATCTATTGATATTGTAGCAGTAAGAGAAGGAGATTTTGTTATTAGGGATTTAATAGAGTGTGATGATATTAAATCGGTTAAAGGCATATATTTAAGAATAAAAGATAGTATAGATGGTAATGGCAACAATGGCAATAATGACAATAATGACAGTAATGATAGTAACAAAGAAAAAATTTATTTTACTGGTGAAAGAGAATTAATAAAAGATTTGGATTTGCTACCTTTCCCTAGATGGGAGCTATATGATATCAAAAGATATGAGGCCTCTAAATTAATTGAGCGCTTTTCACCCGGGGGAATGATTGAAACAAGTAGAGGTTGTCCATTTCTTTGCACCTTTTGTAACAAAAATGTTTTCGGAAAAGTTTGGCGTAAAAAAAGTATTAATAGAGTAGTGGATGAATTTGAGAGGATGAAACAAATTGGCTTTAAAGAAATACACGTTGAAGATGATGGTTTTTCTACAGATATAAATCGTGCAAAAGAAATATGTAGGGAGATAATAAAAAGAGAAATTAATATTCCCTGGACATTAGTAAATGGAATAAGAGTAGATAGAGTAGATCAGGAGTTATTTGAGTTATTAAAAAAGGCGGGCTGTTATCAAGTTGCTTTTGGAATTGAATCCGGAGACGAAGAGATACTACGTTTAGTAAACAAAGGAATTACTTTAAAAGAAATTGAGAGTGCAGTTAGATTGGCATCCAATGTAGGACTTGAAACATTTGGGTTTTTTATGTTTGGACTTAAAGGCGAAACCGAAGAATCTTTACAAAGAACTGTTGATTTTGCAAAAAAAATTCCACTTACAATTGCTAAATTTGCCATCACTGTTCCTCTGCCAGGAACTCCCTATCATAGTGAATTGGAAAAAGAAGGACGAATTATTGTACACGATTGGGAACATTATCTTTGTCATAACAATAAAGAACAAATTTTCATACATGCAAACCTTACCTGGAAAACCATTCAGAAATATTACAAGAAAGCATATAGAAGTTTTTATATGCGTCCATCACAAATTATCATTCATTTAAAATTAGCGATTAAAACTGGCACTCTCATAGATAAGATGTTTTATGTTTTTAAGACTAGATGGTTTTAATGTGGTTTTAAGTTGATTCTAAGGGTGATTTTAATGTTCTTAAAACAAAATAAGCTTTTTATTTGGTTAATACTTTTTATTTTACTTAACCTTATAGTTCGTGGAACAGGGGATGCTAATCAAAATTCACGTTTCATGACTATGAGAGCGATTTGTAATGATTTTTCTTTGCAAACAAATAAGTATATTGATTGGACAATTGATTGGGCCAAAACTCCAGATGGTAATTATTATTCTAATAAAGCGCCCGGACCAATGTTAATTGGTTTCCCGGTATTTTGTGTAATGGATTTTTTTACAAAAACATTTGATAAAAAACATTGGGCACCTTTGAAAGAAAAGACTCCCCCTGGGCCTGCTTATGCAATTGTTATAACTCTTTTTACACAAATAATTCCCTTTGCTCTGATAGTGGGCATGCTTATCTTATATTTGCAGAGGAAAAAATACCCCTTTGAGGGAATTTATTTTATGACATTGGCCTTGCTCTTTGGAAATACCTCAGCGCTTTTTATGAATACCTACTTTGGTCATGGGATGGTGGCATTTTTTATGGTGGCCATGATTTACTTTTTACTTAAAGAAAAATATTTTTTAGTAGGTCTTTTCTTTGGTCTGTCGCTCTTAAGTGACTACATTGTGGCGCTAATGTTACCACTTTTGATTTTCGCAATATTTTTAATTATGCGGTCGAAGAGACCTATGCTGCCGTTGGGAGCTGTACGGACTATAAAAAAATGGGCCCCGGCCTTTTGTTTAGGAGGCGCTATTCCTGCATTAATGTGGGCCTTTTACCATTATACTGCCTTTGGAGGAGTTTTAACTATTGCTAATAGCTTTCCAAATCCATCGATGATAGAGGGTAAAACTGATATTTGGCAATTTTTCTCTTCTACTCAAAGTTTAACAATTATTTATGAATTAATCTTGGGGAAATCTAGAGGATTATTAGTTACTGTACCATGGATACTTTTTTTCATTCCTATTTCAATGTTTTTATTATTTATTAAACCTAATAAAAATATCGATGGCAGCGAGATTAGTGAGATTAGTGATATTAGTGATACTAGTGAGAGTGGTGAATTAGAAAAATTTCATAGGCCACTTCTTTTATTTGCACTTACTTCTCTTAGTTTACTTCTCTTATTAAATTCTACATTTGGTGGTTGGCATGCAGGTGCATCCCCGGGACCAAGATATCTCTCTGCAATTTTTCCTGTATTTGCAATATTAGTTGCTCTTTTTTGGAGAAATATTCCAAGGGTATTGCAAATACTACTTTGGATTATGTTAGCAATCTCAATTATTCTACGTAACATTATTTGTGCAACAACTATTTTATCCCCCCTACAAAAAGATATAGGAATATGGGGGTGGCACTTAAACTTTATCGTTGAGTCTTCATCATCAAAATATCTCTTGAGATTAATTTTCTTCACTGTGCTTTTTCTTATCACACTATTTTTTACTCACTATGCAACTTTGGGATTTAAAAAGCTTCTTAATAAAAAATGTAAATACTTACCCCCTAATTAAACTTTTATCGTGGCCTTCAGCAATCAGTCTTCAACCTTCACCTGGATTTGCAAAATTAACTTTTATCCGGTTTAAGCTTACAAATCACTCATCCCTTTTTATTTTCTGTCTTAATTGGCCGCTAACAATTTACTCGTTTTAATATCAATTTTTACCAGATCATCAAAAAGGTGGTCTTTAACATCTTCTATCAGTATGCAGGCTCCCAAGTTAAATTAGTATATTTCTCTTTGAGTTTTTTAATAATCTGATATCTAAGAAACGTATTTGGCACTTTACAAATAAACTTTATTTTAGTTCCATCATCAGTAATTTCATAAATTGGTTTATTGTAGTTTCGATGAATTTCTTTTACGTCAACCAAATCAAGACTTACATTATTGTTTATAAAATCTAAAGTGATGTTGTTTGCTTTATTTTTTTCATCAGAGTATTTCCAAATAAATCCCGAAAAATCTTCTTGGGTAGGAGCCAGTTCTCCAAGAAAGTCACCGCCTCTGGCGATTACCTCGATGTGGTCTTTTATGCGATCATTGACGATACCAGGGCGATAATCTTCACTATATTCATATTTATTTCTGATAGTAAACTTATCTCTCTCATCACCAGGATTACAAATTATAAAATCCCCTGTATCGATATCACTCGATTTTTTTATTGTAAAAATATCACAAGCACGATCTTCAGGATAATATCTACAATAACGTTTTTTTATGCCTTCAACATCAGCAGCTTTTAAATCATTTCCTGACAACACACCCATAACCGTAATCGATTCATCGTAACCTGGGTGGCAAGGAACATGCACGTTTGCTGGTTGAGTGTCAGGATAATAATAATGGTCATTAAATCCCATAAGATGGCCCATTTCATGTACATAGGCCTTAAAATTATCAAACTCTTTTGTATCTAATGAAAGTTCCTCTCCGCCAACTGAGGTCATCCCCCAATTGCCAACATTAACTTTAAACAACTGATTAGGCAAAGGATAATCATCGTTACAATGTTCTTTAATAACAACCTCAACATCATCAAAAAAATTATTATTAATAGCAAAATTGCGAAGAGGTTCTAGCCAAACATCAATAGCTTTTTTAATACTATTAATAATTGTAGCAATTTTTTCCTTAGATTGTGCCACTTCACTATACAATGCCAAACAGACTTTTGGTGTTTTATTGTTTTTAATTGTTAACTTAGGAATAGGTTCGTGATCATCTTCTTTAAAACTTTTAAGAGGTCTACTTTGAACACATTCTCTTTTTTCTAAGATCCAATAAGTATTATTAGTACACTCTTTCCTACATTTTTTTAAGTCTAAATCAAAGATAGTTCCTGACTCACATTTTTGAATACATCCAAGGTTAGGATAATGATCATTGATTTCATAACCCTCTTTACATTTTTTAGGTACACATTTTTTTTGTTCTTTATCAAGATCTTGCCAAATTTCACATGTGCAAGTATCATCTTTGCCGAATGCATAAATCATATTGTTAGGACACGTGCATGCATTGTATTTTAAATCAAATACCAAATCCCCTGTGCAAGTAGTATCAACACTATTACTAATGCATTTTTTTTGTTCATAATCGTACCATTCTGGCGATGTACATTTTAATACACAAGTTTTTTTCGAACTATCATAATATTGATTTTCTGAGCATGATGTAATTATAACAGGATTAACTGAAAGAGTTGGTGGTGATGTCGCAGATGATGTATTAATATTTGCGGAATCATCGACGGAATTACTGGAAGAACTACCTCCATTACATCCACAAAACAGTAGTACTAGAATAGATAAGATTAATAAATTAATGGCAATACATTTCATAAAAGCTCCATTGGATTAATAGCACTCATTAATTGATTAACCACTAATTAATTATCAGCATATTTCAAACATTTTTCTAAACCAAAACTTTCATCTCTACAAGATTTGAAAGCTTTAAATCCAAAGTCCTCATGTTCACATTCTTTGTAAGTTTCAATTCCATGAGATTTATCTCGGCAAGATTTATATACATTTCCAAAAGATGGATGCTGACACTCTTTCCATGCTATAACCCCATTTGCTTCATGTTCACATGTTCTATAACGAACACAAGCAAAACCTCTCATGCAGCCACCACTACTGTCAGTAAATACTCTAAAGTCAACTCCAGCATCAAACCCAGTATTTTTACAAGCTTGATCCATTTGCTGTTCATTGATAATACAAAAAATAGTACGCTCTTGACGAATTTCTTCTCCACATGCTGGGTTTTTAGCATAGATACTTCTTTCTGCTCCACAAACCGGACTTCTCTGAGATGCATAGTGATCAAAAGGGCAAGCAGAGGAGATTCTTTCTATATACGTTTCTGGCCCACATTGTGCTTTTCTTTCTCTCTTATATTCTTTTCCACATTTTTCACCTTTTCCCTCATTCCACACCGGAATAATACATTTAGGAAATTCTCCTTTAAAACTTCGAACAGTAGAGGTAACTACACTTTTATTCTCATTACTTTTATTTATTGTAATATTGTAAACATCTTTTTCTTTAATGTTTTTTAGAATGCAACTTAAATCTTCTTTTCTTTCAGATCTTTCTGATCCTTCAAGGTTTAAACAACTATTAAAATTTTCATGGGAGTTTTTTTTATCAATTTCAAAGCTTAATCCATTATCTATATTTTCCTTATCACCTACATTGAAAGCAAATAATTTACCTGCTTCAACAGGAATTACAGGAGTTTTTATTGCTAAAAATGGCATTGCAGCTTCAAGCTTTTCAATTATAGACATGACTAATTTACTTTTTTCTCCTGGTTTTTTTGGAAAGTTTTCTCTTGTAATTGTAATTTCTTCTAGACCTACTAGCTGTTGAGAAATAATATTTATAACCAAGTCATTATTTAATTGTTCCCAGTTATTAAGGACTATTTGTTTTAATCTTAGAAAATCTCTGGCATCTGTTTGAGCAAATGTATCTTTAGTAATAACTGTATCTGCAAAATCTATAGAATTAATAATTGCATATTTTTTATAATCGTTAATCTTTTGATTAATAGATGTTGTTGGTTCATAGTTAATTTTCCAGTATCTATCTCCAACTGGTTTAAAATTGCTAATATTTGTTACGGTAACTTTTAATTCTTTATCCACCTTTCTAACTCCTGAACCTTCATACACATAGTTACCTTCTTCTAAAGAATCATCTGATTCATAAGAAACCGTCACGCCTGAATCTGTTAGAGTATTAATATCATAAACTCTTCTATCTCCACCTGGAGCTCCAAAATCATTTCCTCTACAAAGACCACTAGTGTGATCAAATAGAATGCAAATTCTTCCAAAACCAATCTTTAAAAATTTTGAAACCTCTGCTTTTTCAGTACCAATAATTTGAAATCCTTGAGTAGATTCAGGTGCTTTAACTCCATTCATTTCTTTGATAACACAAACATCGTTTTTGCTAGTGACTGCCTCATCGGGCATAGGTATTTTTTTAGTATCTTCTTCTTGTAAAGGGTTCTTAGGATCATCTTTGAAAGGATTTAATATCAAAGGTACTTTATATTTTCTTATTAACATTTTAGCGTGATTATATCTTTTTCCGTTAGTGCATTGAAGGCTTAAAATATCGTAAGTTTCTTCTGGTTTAATAAATTCATTATTAACAACAAGTGCTAAATCCGATTGATATTCTTTTTTATCATTAATGACGAAGATAGGTCGTAAGACCACTCCAGTAGCAACTTCTTCTTTAATAACATCAATAGCACATTTGATTTTATCACCATCTATACCACAATAAAGCTTGGCCAAGTCAGTAAATTTCTGGGCCCATACTTTAATGTTTTCAAGACCTTTATTGTTTTTATTCCAATCATCTACATTTAAGGAGAGTTCTTTTCTTAGTTTAATATAATCTGGACCTACAACAACTGCATGAACTAATGACGGAATAGCGAGCGCTATAAAAATTAGAAGTGTTTTTTTCATATTTTTGCTCCAATGAAGGTTTTTAGATGCATGAATAAGAGAGACAATATATTAAGATCAATTTAAATTTTTTTCAATAAATTTCTTTTTCATTGGTAGAAAGTACATATTATATATTTCTCTTCAAAAAAGAAGATTGTAAAAAAAACAGACCACTAAAGATGTTCTTGCTTTTTTTTAAAAATAATTTACTATCCGGAGTTTTAGTACTCTCGTGCTTTAGGCCTGGAGGTTTTGTGATATCTGAAAAAAATGATATTTTATTTATATTAAAAAATATTCCAATATTATTTTATATATCAATATTTTCAATTACACTTTCAACGGTCTATGCTCAAAACGAACAAATCATAGAGCTTTCTCCTGATAGAATTAATCTTGCTTGCAAAGATCATCAACCCCAATTGCTTCTTGATCCAAAAAATGATAATAAAATAATTGGTAATCTTAAATGTGTAGATGATCCTAAAGTTGGTCAACAAGTGAGTGTTTTTGCTGAATCAAATAGTGAGAGAATTTTTTCATTTGAAGGAGAATACTTACAAACTCTTATACTTGCCGTTGATTCAATTAAATTAAAAAACATTCATTCTCCTCACAGCTTAAAAATTAAAAGTAAAAAAGTATTTATTGAAGGAACTAATATTATTCCTGTGGATTTCGAAGTTGATAGCCCTAACTTCAATATTGAGAGTGGAAAAACTACAAGTAAAAATTTAATTATTGTTTCTAATATATTAAAAAATAATGCCACTATTGAATCTAGTAAAATCGATATTCAGTCTGAGACTATAACATTAAATAATAACTCCGTACTCGATTCTAGTGAAGGAATAAGTATTGTTGGTCAAAATCATTTAGTAGTGGCCGGAGTAATAAAAAGTAATGGTGACATTTCAATTAATGCAAATAGTGCTGAATTAAAAAAAGATACTAGAATATTTAGTAATGGAGTTTATAGAATCGCTGTTAAAAAAGAGTTAACTGATGAATCTAAAACAATTGCTAGAATGGGATCTTCTTTTTGGGCCAAAACTATATCATTTCTGACGAACTTTTATTTTCTAGGTGAAGTTTCCTCGATTGTTGCTGACAATATTAATATAGATCAAGGTGCTAATCTCTCAGTTTCAAGGATTTTAATTTCTACTAATAATGAAAAACAGGCCTATGTACAATTATCTGGTAATATTTTTATCTCTCGAGATTTAGGTTCAATGAAAGGAATGAAAGATAAGCTTAAATCTTTAAGTAATGAAGGATGGTTTAAATATTTACAATTGCAATCTCAAAGTAGTGATAATAGCGACTTTCAATCAATTGAAGGTATACAGTTTATCTCACATAAAGATCTTTTGACCGCCAAGAACTCTCTTGTGGAAGGAGATAGAGATATTCTTTTAAAAAGTAAATACCTCTTTATAGATGGAAAAATCTCAACAACAGATAATAAAGGTAATATTATTTTGCAATCACAGCAAGCTAAATTAAATGCAATACTTTCATCTTCAAAAGCAATACTCATTGAGACAACAGAGAAATTAGAATCATCAGCAAAGATGATGGCCTTGGAATATATTACTCTGAATGCTAAAAACATAACTATCTCAACTCCCTCTATCTTAAGCGCAGGAACTAATATCAATATGACAGCAATAGGTGGAGCGATAACAATTGCTGGTGTCAGTGATGCCAAAGGTTCGATTGATCTTCTCTGTGATAAACGACTTGTTGTAAGTGGCGAGCATACTGCAGGCACAGAAATGCACTTAACTTCTCGTGAAGATAAAGTAGTTGTAAATGAAGGTTCAATATTAAAATATGATACAGCAACTTTTATTGGAGCGTTGGGTGTAGAAAATAATGGAACAAGAAGTGGTATAACGGAAACCATAGATGCACCTGAAATATTTGAAAGAGGTAAAATAAAAGTTGAAACTACTACTTATAAAAAAGGCAATATTCACTTTAGTGCACAGTTATCAGAGAGCAAATTGTTAAAAATAGAAAATGCTGGAACAGTGGAATTTTTAAATGGAGCTGATGTAAAAAGTGGAGCAATAGATATCAAATCAAGTAAACTTACTGTTAGCAAAGATAGCAAACTAGAAAGTGATGAAGTTCTAGATTTAAAAAGTGACTTTGCTAAAATTGAAGGAGCATTAAACTCTCTGGGGACACTTATTTTTAACGGTAAGGAGTTTCATCTTGAAGAGGGTGGAGTAATCATCGGTAAAGGAGATATCTCCCTTGAAGGAGATCTTGTTGAAATTAAAAATAAAGCACAAGTTGAAAGCTCTAGTAAAATAGTAATAACTGGAAATAATGAAGTTAATATCGATGGTACAATTAAAGCAGGTTCATCAGTAGGAATTAATGCTAAGAAAGATTTAATTTTAGCTAATAACTCAAATATTCAAGGTAATTTTGTTGCAATCGATGTCGGAGCTAAAATTACTAGTGATGGTCAAATTACCTCTGATAAAAACATTGAATTTAAACTTGCAAATGATAATGGTAATAATATTAGGGGACATTTAAAGGCAGATGGCTGGGTGGTTGTAAGTGGCAAAATGAATACTGAGTCCATTGTTTCATTAGTTACTGATCGTAAAGATGTAATAGAAGCTCAAGGATTAAATGTAATTACTACTGAACCCATTGTTATTCAAAAAGATATTGAACTTAAATATGGATTGGCCTTAGATGCTTCTAGTATCACTATGGATAAAGACAGCTCTATAAGTGCTTCAGAGATATCTTTAAATGCTACAGAAGGCGATGTTACTTTAGAATCTGCCACAAAAATTATAGCTAAAAAAAATGTTAATATACATGCTAAAGGAGACATTGTTCGTAAAGCAGAGGAATTAAGTGATAAGAGTGTGGCAATTTCTTCTATTAAATCTGAAAAGGGAGATGTTTTTATAATATCAACTGATGGCAGTTATATTGATACTGCTGCCGAAACGAAGTCAGCAGGTAATTTAGTTATTAAAACAAAAAAAGGAATTGTCATTACTCCAATCAAACAAGTTTTTGTTACACAATCCATTGATAAAAAATGGTATGGGAAAAAGACTACTACTACGACATCAATCATGTACACAGAGACCCATATGGATGCAAAAAACTTGGTAATGATTAGTGATGAAGGTGGTGGTGGAATAGATATTACCAATCTAATTTTTAATGGTAAAAAACTTACCCCTGAAAGTTATGATCCCGAAAAAATATTTTTAAAATGCGATAAAGATAAACTTTCTTTAAAACAAATTGAAAATAGTGTAAGTTCGATAGTAGACAAATCCTACAATTCTTTTGTTAAACCATTTGCATCCACATATGAAGCGGCCAAAGATATAAATGAGGCAGGTAGAAAACTAACTCGCGATATACTTAAAGTTGGTGAAAAAGTTCTTAGAGAGGTTTCTAAACCCATTTATAAAAATATAAGTGGTAGTGAAAAATATATTGATCTAATTATAAATCTTGCAGATTCCGGAGCTGATTTTGCTTGGAACGTAAGTAACCCAGAAAAATTTTATCATGTTGATACATATAGAGAACAATATAACGCCATAAAAAACGTTGCTGTGCAAGTGATAAAAGATAGTACTGAACTTGAAAAAAAATTTGCAAATAAATTAAACGAAGAAGTTATTGATAAGATCTCCCACGACATTTCACACTTAGTTGATGAAACCATAAAAATTCAAGATAAAAGTGTCTCTTATGTTGATGCTGCCACCTCTTTTGAAAATGTAGCTAGAGTATCTTTAGTTACCTTGGCATCTTCATTAGCTGGACCTTCAGGATCTGCTTTAGCAAATATAATTGCCGATAAATTTATTAGTAAAAAAGAAATGACTTCTAAACAGATATTAGAAAGTTTAGCTATTGGAATAGCAGCAGGATATGCAGCAGAGAAGGCAACTGAATTGGCAGCAAAAGATTTTAAAAACTTTTTCAGCACATTAACAAATAATTCTGTGTCCACTCTTAGTGATAGGGTTTTTAATGATCGTTCATATAGTTCTTCAGATGCCATTGCAATGATCTTATGTGCAGGAGCATCTGGAGCAAATAGTTCAAACTATTTTGTTAATGGAGCGATCTCTGGTGGATCAAATCAGATTATTAGTGGAGCAGTAATAGATCATAGAGTAGATTTATCGGAAGCAGGAGATGCAGCTTTCAGAGGTGGAATTAACGATACAGTAAATAGTAATGTTTCTGAGTCAGTAAATAAATATGTTTATGATAGTCTACCTTCTGAGTATCGAAAAAGATGGGATCTTTATCTTGCAGCAGAGATGACGGATAGATTTAAAAAAGCAGTTACTGCTTTATCTGAAGCTTTAGCTAATGAGAAAAAAGATAACGATAGTGAAACTCCTGAAGGTGATAAAAAGAGTGATGATAAAAAAGAAAATGTATCCTCTGGAAAATCTTCAAGCGAAACACCTAAAGTAACCTCTACTGATCCAAGCAACCTTTTAGGCGAAGATAAGTATCTAACAATGATTGATCCACGATTAGGTCATGATCTAAATAATTATGACAAACTTCCTCGTTTAATTAGACCAGAGTTTTTAGATGATGATGGATTTTACAAAGATACAAAAATAAAAGAAGAACAGAAAGAAGTTATAAAACAGGAGATGAGACAGTTATCTCCTAAAGCATCTGACGATCTAAAAAATGAAGTCAACAATTGGGGTGAATTAAATTCACGTCAGAATAAGGTACTAAATTACTTAGATGATTTTGGAGATTTATATAAAAAGCTTAATGATATACCTATGGTAACTATTGATGGTCAGTGGGCCAGAGAGACAACAGAGTATGTTTTGAAATCTGCTTTTAATGAACTTCCGTCAGCTGCATTTTTAGCAAGTTCAGAGGAAAACATTCGGCGTTTTGGTCAAAAGATAAATTATCTCGAAGAATTAAAAACTGTTGCTTCTCTTAGTATTGAATTTGGAAAAACACTAATCCAGGAATATAGTAAAACAGGCATCGAATTAGCATTTGTAGCGTATAATACTTTTCCATTACCCTCTGATATAGGAAATGCTCTTATCCACCCAATAAATACTGCAAAAAAAGTTGCAGCTGCTGTTAGTGAAATTTATGGAGAATCAGTTGCTGCTTCAACTGAAGTAGGTGTAGCGATCTCTCAACCTATAACCACGACTCAAAAATTATCAGAATATGTAGGAGAGTATCTTCTAACAAAAAGTAACGAATTTATTTTTGCAGATAATTTGGAAAGGTCTCGAATGGCCGCTAAAGTAACCTTCGATATTCTAACTTTTGTTCCAATAGGAGGTTTAGGTCCACTCAAGCTAGGTTCCATTAGAGATATTACAACCCCACTGCTTCTTGATTCACAAGCTATAAAAAATCAAGTGAAAGCAATGGACAATATAATCGGGGTAGTTAACAATGAGATGAATAATATTGGAAAGATTACAGAGTCAGCGGCGAAGTTAAAAATTAAAACGAAAGAGGGCGTTGATAGTTTTGTAGACGGAGTAAAGCGTTTTCTGGCCGACGAGACTGGTAGTTTAAATCTAGGTAAAATTGACGACACAGGATTGGTCTGGAATAAAATTAAGAACGCCGCCGAAGATATACCTGGCTCAAAAATTCCAAGACGTTTTGATATTGAGGTAGGTGGGCAATCATTCCATGTTCACCCGAACGCCACAAAACACATGGGAGAGCATATCTCCAAAAATGTGACAGAAGAGGCTGTTCCTGTATATTGTCAGCTCACTCTATCTAGCATGGAGGGTGCCTTGAAAAAATCCGTTGAGACTGGAACTTGGAGGAAATCAATTGAGACAGGCGACGTATTCACTATTGAGGGTTGGGAGTTTAAATTTAGTCAACGGCCAGACGACGTATTGCCGGTGTTAATGCACGCTTTTAAAAAACGGGGTAAATAAAAATGAAAATTGAGTCTAAATCTAAAAATGCTAGTTTTGAGATACTTCCTGTAGAGAAAGATAAAAATGCCGTTTGTTTTTATCTTAAGGCAATAAACAGCTCCTTTACAGGAGAGCTATCAGAGATATGGATTGATAAAAATAATATTTCAAAATTTTGTAACGAGATTGACGAGCTGTTATCTAAAGGGATCGATAGAGTATTGCTAACAGCATACTCTGATTTTAATATGGAGATAACCAGAACAGACAATCTCGGCCATGTAAAATTAAAGGTTGTTTTAGAAAATCTAGTATTAGAGTCTAATTTAACTCTAACCATTGAGTCTGATTTTTCTTATCTCTCGCTGCTATCTGATTTTTTTAAACGAGAGTTAGTAGATTAGTGCTATCCGTGAGTAGATTAAAATGAGTAAAGATAAAATAACTATAGAGCTAAATAAACTATGATCAGTTTTATTCTCGATTAATTGCCAATAACAATAGCATTACTGTCAACTTTAAGATTAAAAACATAAAAAATTGTACAGAGAAATAGTTTAAAATAATTATACGAAACATGTTTTTGTGTAATTAGGTCAATTTTATCCTTTAAAATAAGAGGTTTTTAATGATTTTTATTAAGTCCTATTTAAAGATAGAAAATAACTTTACAGAGATTGATTCATATAATGGAAAGCTTTCTGATGATTTTTATATTGAGGGAGCATTAGTAATAAAGATTAACGAAGTGCCTATCATTACGACAGAGAATTGGGATTTAATTGACCAACTTTGGTCATACCTTGTCGATGGGTTGAAATCTGTTTCTGTTAATAATAGTTTTCAATCTTATTTCCCAGATCAACCGTAAGAATTAAAATTACATGTTATAAATAATGCCAGATTGGAAATATCGGTAGGTGATAAAAAAATTGTCGTGGATAAGAATCAATTTATTTTTGAAATGAAAAAAGCTGGAAAGATTTTTTTTCAAAAGATGATAGAATTATCT
>JADGAM010000070.1:0-15088 GCA_015232015.1 Oligoflexia bacterium
CTATAATATGGAGAAAAAGAACAAGTAAAACCTACAATACAATCTTCAGTTATTAAATTTTGAAGATCATTTAATATTTCATCAATAGAAGCACCAAAACGATAATATTGATGAAATGATGAGAATGGACTTTGATCACGTTTTTCATAATATTTTTTTAAATAATTAAATTCGCTTGGCCAAGGGATAGTTTTTTTTGAATATCCATGATGGTAATCTTTAATTATTACGTCGAGGGGAAGATTTTTTAAATTTTTAATAATAGATGCTTTTAGCAAAGATAAAGAGATGGGTTGATGACGAATATCTGTATCGTAAAAATCCTCAATTGGAGGAGAGATTAAAATAATTTTTGTTAGTTTTAAGTTCTTCAAGATAGCTTATATTTTATATATTTATTATTTAGGGTCTATTGTCTTGAAAAATAAAATATGCAGCAGCAACTAAACAAAGACCTGCAAAAAGTAAATTTTTTGTTATTGGTGTTTTCATGTAAAAAGCTGCAAACACTGCAAATACAATCATAGTGATAATTTCTTGAACAACTTTTAGTTGTGAGAGGGTAAGATAGTTACTACCAATTCTATTGGCGGGTACTTGAAGACAATACTCAAAGAAAGCTATTCCCCAACTAACTAGTATAGCGATCATTACATGTTTGGCCTTTAGGTTTTTTAAATGTCCATACCAGGCAAAAGTCATAAAGATATTTGAAAATGTTAGTAATAAAATTGTTCTTAACATAAGTTTTATTTTCCAAATAATGTCTTAAAAGCGATCGCTATTAAAATAATTCCTGCAACAAGTTCTGCTTTTTTTCCAAAAACATTTCCTAAGCGGTTTCCTAGTAAAGGTCCACAAAAACAAATTAGAAAGGTTACTACTCCAATTACAAGAACAGATATTAAAATATTTAAATCATAGAGAGCTAGAATAGGACCAATTAAAAAAGCATCAATACTGGTGGCCACCGATAAACTTAAAAGGCATCTTAAGTTATTACACGTGCAAGGTGTTTCAGATTCAGAAGAACATTGATTGTTTTCATTTTTTTTAGAATCAATTTTTATGGACTGGATAAGAGTTTTGGTTCCCAGAATAAGGAAAATAACGAATGCAATTATATTAGCATAATTTATAAAAAAATTTTTAATTAGATGTCCTAAGGACCATCCTAATATTGGCATTAGTGCTTGAAAAGCACCAAAAAACAAAGCTATTTTAAAATATTTTTTATAATTAAGGTGCTTTAATTTCAGACCACAGCTTATAGAAACTGCAAATGCATCAAGAGATAAAGCTACAGCAATAATAAAAATGGTAAGTGAACTCATGTTAAATATTTTCCTTTTAAATACTTTCTTCTAGGATGTTTTGAGCGATATTTTTTGCGTTAATCATGCAATCTGGAACAGAGATGCCTCCCCAATAATTAGTACTCCAATAAAGATTATTTTTTATATACTCTTTAGTATTTTCATCTCGATTAATCCAATCTTTAAATTGTAAATGATTTTGATCATATTGAGGTATGGCCAAATCCCAACGTAAAATTGAATGTTCATTTGCAATAGACGCATTTATTTGTAGAATTTTTGTAAGTTCTGTGTGCGCCAAATCAATAATTTCTTTATCGCTTAATTGTTTAATTTGTGGGTAAAGGTCTCCTCCCAAAAAAACAGTAAATAGCTCTTGATTAGTAGATGTTCGCGAGGGAAACATATAGGAAGAAAATAGTGTGCCCAAAATTCTAAGAGGCCGTTTTAAAAGGTTATTTTCATGAGTATTTAAAAAACCAAAACCACGGTTTTTGTTTTTTATATCACTTTTATTATAGGTAAGATGAACTATGATTACAGATGAGTAATTAATATTTTTTAAATATGATTTTAATTCATTAAACCATAAATCATCGCTTAATAGTAACTCTGCGAATGAGATTGCAGGAAGAGTATTAATAAGATTTTTACAAGTATAACTTTCATTGGCAGTTTTAATAATCCACATTTTTTTAAAATTATCTTTTGATATTGAAGTGACTGTTGAATTTAATATCACTTGTTTTTCAAAATTTTTATATATTGTATTTGAAAGAATATTAAGACCGTCTTTAAAACTGGCCAAATTATTTGCTTGAAAAGATTCTTTATGATTGTTTTGTTTATTTTGTTGTTGCTTTTGTTTTTTTCTTAAGAGAGTTTTAATTGCGCCTAAGAGTAATGAATTGGAATTCAGGGCAAATTCATAAATTTTGGGAAATGCATTTTTCATTATTACCTTACGAGCATCTCCTGCATAAATTCCTGAAACCAGAGGTATAATTAAATTTTCTGCAAATTTATTACTAAATCTAGTTGCAAAAAAATCAAATATATTTTGATTAGCGGGTATCTTTTCTTGAGGGGTAGAAGTATAACCACCTAGGAGTAATTTTATTTTGGCCTTAAGATCAGTTAAATCACTTTTAAGAAGTAAAGAAGAGGGTGAGACTGAAATAAGTTTACCGTTTTTACAAATATAACGCTTTTTACTTTGAGCTGGTGGATAAATTAATTCATTTTCAAGTTGAAGATCACACAATATATCTCTAAACTCTTTTTTTCTAAGAATAAGTGCATTAGGCCCATGTTCAACTAAATTATTATTAAAAGTATCAGTAAATACTCGTCCCCCCACTCGATCATTTTTTTCAAGAATAATAAAATTTTGGTCTTTATTACTTTTTTGTAAATAAAAAGCAGTTGTAAGTCCAGAGATGCCTGCACCTAAAATGATGTTGTGGTAATGCTTTGAAGGGGAATTGGTAATTGATTGTGTTATCGCGTTCATTTTTTATTCCAAAATTATTCATAATTCGTAATTGATATTTTAGCATTTATTTACAGGCCCTAAGTAATTATTTATTTTTTCTTTAGTAACAAGTAAAGGAAAAAAGGACCACCCACAATAGTTGTTATTATTCCCACCGGTAATTCTATATTTGTAAATAGTGTTCGAGCAATTGTATCGCAAAAAACTAAGAAACTTCCTCCAAGTATAGTGGAAAATGGAATAAGAAATTTATTATTATAACCAATAATTAATCTTGATATATGAGGAATAATAAGTCCTATAAAGCCAATTGGTCCACATTCAGAGATAATAATAGCAATTAGCAGAGAGGTAATAATAAATAAGTGAATACGAATTTTACTAACATTAAGTCCTCTGCTAATTGAAATTTCTTCGCCAAGAGAGAGAAGATTAAGTTCTTCAAAATTTAGTAAAGCAAAAATAAAAGATATAACAACAAATGGTAGCATTAGAAGAAAAGAATCAAAACCTACGACCTCAATTCCCCCTATAGTCCATCTTAAAATATTAATGGCAGAAGTTGCATCACTTAAATATTGAAGCAATAAAATTAGGCCAGAAAAGAAAAGGCCAATGGCCACTCCTGAAAGTAATAAAATTTCACTCTTAAATCCTCCATAATATTTGGTTATTGAATAAACAGCACTTACACTAATCATGGCACCGAAAAAGCTTCCTATGTAGGTAGAAGGTATTGTAAGGGAAAAAACATGGATGGCCATACTAAGGTGAAAATAACTAATAAAGGCCACTCCTAGAGAGGCACCAGAAGAAACTCCAAGTGTATAAGGGCATGCTAATTCATTGGTAAAGATATTTTGAAAGATTAGACCACTTAAAGAAAGTCCAAAACCTGCTAAAAATGCCGTTAACACTCGAGGAAAACGAAAAATTTCTAATATCTCTCGGCCATCATATTGTCCAATAAATGGACAAATAATTATAGTAATAATTGCAAAAACAATTAATAAAATTAGCATGTAGTATTTTGAGTGATTATTATTTTTTGTTATTGTTTTTGTTATCATTTTTTTTCACCACTATCACTAAATGTGTCTGGTAAAATAAATATTTGATTAGTATTTGGATTGTTGCTAAAGCAAAATTTACGCTCAAAAACAGTTGATAGTATATCAGATTTTTTCAAGTCATCAGAAATACCATTAAAAATTAATTCTCCATTTTTTAATATTAAAATTTTATCACTTTGGATTAATGCCATATTTAAATCATGTGTTGCTAGTAAAATGGATACTTTCATTTCTCGATTGATACGTTTTAGCAGCAAATTTATTTCATACTGGTATTTTGGATCTAAAAATGTATTAGGCTCATCTAAAAGTAAAAGTTTTGGTTGTTGAATTATGGAGGCCGCTAAATATATTTTTTGTTGTTCTCCTCCACTTAGTGAAGAGATGGTTCTTCCCAAAAAGGGTCCAATATTTAAGACTTCTACAATTTGTTTAACTATATTTTCATCTTCTTTTTTTGATGAATTAAATCTATTTCTATGGGCATATCTAGACATTTTTAAAAACTCATCTACAAAAAAATGATTGCTACTATTTATCTGCGGTAAATATGTAATGATTGTTGCAATTTCTTTTTGATTATAAATATTTTTATTTTTTCCCTCTAAAAGTACCTCACCTTTAAATTTATGTGCTGTAGAGATAATTCCCATTATGACTTTAAGTAAGCTAGATTTACCTGAACCATTTGGCCCAACCAATGTAAAAAATTCTCCTTTATTTATTGATAAAGAAATATTTTTAAGTAAATTTTTACTATTTATTGATAAAGATAAGTTTTTAATCTCTAAAATTTTATTCATTATATTTTTATTAGTTTTGTGTTTTTAGATTTGTAGGCATCTATTATATTAAAAATATTTTTTAATGTGTCTATAAATCTTGGCCCTGGTATTAGAGAATAATCATTAAATAAAAAATGAAGCGAATTATTGTTTGAGGCATTTAAATGTTTTAATTTTGCATAAATATTTTTTTTAGTAGCAATTAATTTATTAATTTTGTCATTATCTTTTAAATCTATCAAATGATAATCTAAATCAATGATAATATCAGGATTTAGTTTTAATAATTTTTCAAATGAAATTTTAATATAAGCGGAATTATTATTTTGAATAACATTTTTACCTCCGCTAATTAAAATCATTTCATTAAAAAGATTATTATTGGCCGCCACATAAATTCCTTTAGATCGCAATGAAAAGTCTACATCACCAACGATAATTAGAACACTTGGTTTCATCCTATTTTTATTAATAGGTAAGTTTAATTTAATTTTATCAATGGCATGATTGATATTATGTGCGAGATCTTTAGCAAATTTATTTTTATTAGTAATTTCTCCAACCATAGTGATAGAATTTAATATCTCGGTAATGGTAGAGAAATTTAAAGTGATAGTTGCAATTTTATTTTTTGATGAGTGATTTTTATTTAATTTATCGATTTGAAATTTTATGAATTTCTCATTATCAGAGGTTAAAATAATAACATCTGGATTAAGTTTAAATATTTTTTCATAATACAAATTTGAGTAATCACCTATAATAGTCTTGTTTTTTATTTTTTTATTAAATTCACCTAAGTAAGAACAATATTTACTTATACCTACTAGAGTATCTTCTGCTTGCAAACTAACAAATGTTTCAGAAATACTGGGAGCAGTTGATATTATACGTGAATACTTATTTAAAATAGTAGTAGCGCCGAGAGAGTAAGAGGTAAAAGATGTAATTGAAAACAAAAAACAAATTAATATAATTAAAATGATGTAAATAAATATATTTTGTGGATTTTTTCTATTAAGGAATGGAAATTTAATAACAGAGTTCATATTAATATCATTATGTATAATAAAAATTAAATAAACGTAATAAGAAGTACGATATTGTATAGCAAGTTGGGTGTTAAAAATCTATTAAAATGTATAAAAAAAGAGAAAAAAGCGAGTAAGTGCATGCAAATTAATAATGATCAATTTAGAATATCTTCCAATAAAGAGGAGATATTTAGCATTCTTGAAGAAGTAAAAAAAATGGCATTTGAAATTACTTTATGGCAAACAATTAGAGAGGTAAAAAATATTATTAAAGGAAAGATTAACAATGTTGATATTAATAATGATAATTTGAGTATTTTTTTAACAATAAAACCAAATGTAATATCGCTTAATGAGCCTATACTGCTTTATTATAAATCTCAAAAACAAAGTTTTTTATATAAAACAATTATTAAAAGACTTAATGAAACATATTTAATAATTAAATTTCCTCTTGAATTAAGAATATTTGAAAATCGTGAACATCCAAGACATTTATTTAAAGATCCTAATAATCCAGTAGTATTGTTTAAAGATAAAAAATCAACTAAGTATTTAAATGCTTTATTGGGTGATATTTCAGACGTAGGAGTAAGTCTATTAGTTACAAAAAAGGATTGTGTACATTTACAAACATTAATGATGATTGACATTACTGATATTGGAAAAAAGAAATTTGAGGCACCATTAGAATTACAAATTTTATATATCAAAAGTGTAAATATTACATTGGAAGGTTTTAAAAGACAGCGCTATAGAGTTGGTTTAAAATTTAAAAATAAAATAAATTCATGTGATATTATTCATGATATTTAAAGATGATTTTATTTTTTATGTACAAAATACTAAAGCTAATAAAATATTTTCACCATTCTATTTGAATTAAAAAGACATTTACTCATACTGATTTTGAAAAAATAATTTCTCTTCGTTTATTTTTTATTTGATGAATTTTTTTTGGCGAAAAATTACATATGAGTATATGTCTATAATCCATATTTTTCACTTATCATCGTAAATGGAATGGCCATATTTTTATCCGGGTTTCTATCAGTATATCCCGAAAAATGAAGTCCTATTAATTCCCAGTTATCATTAAAAACAGGACTACCACTCATCCCCGGTATGGTATCGCACGTATGATAAAAAGCAGGCTTTAATTTTTTTTCAACATCTGAGCCAACAATATTTCCTGGACTTAGCACCATTTTGTTAGGAGAAATAAAACCCACTGTATGAACTTTCGATTTCATAGAAAATGGAACATATTTTAGTTTATTTAATTCCCTAGTCAAGTCCTCAGACGATTCATATTTAACTGAGGCAAAATCGAGATTTCTATCAAATCTAGTTACTTCTTTTAGCTTGATTTCATATCTATGATTTTTAGCACTGAACCCATTACAATCAATCTTCAAAAATTTACATTGTTTGATTAAGACTGCTACATGAGCATTTGTTATTAATTCCTTACTATCAGGATCTATAATAAAACCAGAGCCAATATATTCATCTTGATTTTGAATAAAAAAAATATTTTTCGATACTGGTACCGACTCATTGACATTCTCTGAATCTACCCACTCAGGGACATCTGCTTTTAGCGACATTGCAAATGACTTATATGAAAATACACTAAGAAATATTATGAAAAATAGCAAACATATTTTTTTTTGAAACAAACACATATACACCCCATTTAATAAAAAGCTATTAAGTATATGAATATTATCTACATGCTTAATAGCTTAAAATATTTAACCCTCTAAATGTCAACAATATAACCTTAAACAACCATTGCAATCAATTAAGGTCTTCCCCTCCATTCTCTACCTTTACTAGATGGATGTGGAGTTGGAGTAACACGAGAACACACCTCTGGTTTTGGAGTTTCACTTTTAGTAGGCGCAGGTTTCGACTTACCACAAGTCTTACATGAATCGCCTGAAATAGAATCCATTGTTGAAAAAACAGTACCCACAGCTTTTGTTGTGGCCTTTGCAATTGCTTTAGCAACGGCCTTAGTTACTTCTCTAGCTGCAGCTTTCTCTGCTTTTTCTCTTGCTTCTGCACGAGCTGCTACTTCAGATGGACGATTTCCTTCATTTCCTTTTTCTAGTAACAAAACTAAATCATCTTCCATTAAAAAAGTACGTTGTCCATCGATTTCAACTTCTTCTAATTCATATTCAGTTCCTTCAATCAATGTAGTACTTACTACAAGCATACGCTTAGAGGCCTCAGTATAAGAGAAATCGCTTTTTCCATAAACTAAATCCCCATCAACTGTTATTGCATGAATAACTGAGTTCATCTCATCTTGTGGTAAAACATATTGTCTTGCAAATTCATCTTGGGCCAATGTCGAGAATATACAAAGACTGTGTAATAAAAACATGAAAATAATTTTTTTCACAAAAACTCCTTTTGATATTTATGATAATTTAAGAGAAACGAAATGTTTCTCTTTTATCAAATACCAATTGCATTTAATATGCCAAAATTTAATACTAATAATTTATAAGTATATGACCTCTATAATACAGGTATAATGCCTACAAATTATTCATCCAAACATTGTGTATATTGTGAGAAAGGTGTTTTCGTTTAGAACCATTTTTGTTTTCATTTGTAAACCTTCCTTGCGATTGTGCTTAAAAGAGATAACCACTGATAAAAGTATATTTTTTCAATGGCCTTTTCTAAAGCGGAACCATGTTCTGATTGAAGATCTGCCATTTGAAAATAATGGTACAGATATATCAGGAGAAACTCCAATCACTCCGTAGTTATCATTTTGTTCTAAATGCTTCAATAATCTTTATTTGTTAGAAATTCTTGTTTGGCTTATTTATTTTATCATAAACTCATGAGATAATACTATAGTGGATCGTAAAGAGAAAACGTCTACCCGACTAGCCGTAGGGCCCCTGGCCTTGGCCCGTGGGAGCTTCACTATTAGTTCCTGGCAAGATATTTATAAAGAATCAAAAAAATTTTAAACTGCTTATGATAAAATCAAATATAGTGGCTGTCCTTTTATAAAAATAGGTATTATGTTGCAAGACCTAGGGTATTACCTCCTAGAAGTGAAGAGAAGAGTCCATCTTTCGAGTGGTTATTTAATCAATTGTCACCAAATATGTTATCCAATATAAAACCTTTTATTGATGATCAATTAACAACTAATAGGGCCACATCAACTCTTTTGAATACACTACAAATGTTAACTAATTTTAGCAAATGGATTTATAGTGAAGGTATTAACGATCAAAAGTGTCGACTATTGAAATTTTTCATAAAAATTGGAAATAGTTTCTATTTTAATCAAACAGAGATATGATTCTTAATAAGCAAATTATTTTTTCACAGAATGCAAAATGTGACAAAATAATTTTTTTCTTTGACATTCAAAATTCAGCAGGGCTTTTTGGTGGCAATAGTTGATTGGAAGAGAGATGTATGATAGATGGTGTGAAAAACATAGCAGTCGATAAAACAGGAACTGTTAAGGGATTTGAACAGCTGTTGGATAGTATTTTAGGTCATAAACCGGAAAGTCTCTTCATCTTGGCCTGTGAAGGAAATGGCCTCACCTCTGAGCAATTAAATCCCATCTTGAAGCAAATGAAAATACCGATATTCGGAGGAATATTTCCATCTATTATTTATAACAGAGAAAATATCAATCAAGGCACTATTGTTATTGGCCTTGCCAGAAGACCTGTAGTGCAAATCATTCCGAATCTTGACCTTCACATCTCCTCCTCATACGTTATTGATAAAAATCTGATCACAGAGAATACTAAGACCATGTTCGTTTTACTTGACGGTTGTAGTATGAGAGCAACAAATTTATTGGATTCCATCTTCGATATGTTTGGATCAGAATTGAATTACCTGGGAGGTGGTGCTGGTTCCATCACTACATTAAAACCGAGTCCCTGTCTGTTCAGTAATGAAGGATTAATTCAAAACGGTGCACTTCTTATTACTATGGACAATCCCAGCGCTATTGGAACAACTCATGGTCTTAAATCTATAAGTGGACCGCATGTAATAACAAAATCTAGAGAAAATATTGTTGAAACCATCGACTTAAAACCGATTTATCACTTCTTTCAGGAAATCCGCAAATCATTACTTTTACCGGGACAAAATGACAACTTTCCCTTGGTAAGCAGATATTTTTCTTTTGGTTTACAGCGTTCTGGTACAGAGAATATTATTCGCGAGCCGGCCCAAATCCTTGATGACAGCTCAATGGTATTTGGAACGAATATGATTGAAAGAGAACTCATTCATATTATGAGGGCAGATGAAGAGGGAATCTTTTTGTCTTTACGTCAAACCATAGAGCAAATCAAACCGCCAAGAATGTCGAAAGGAATGTTTGTTGTCTTCGACTGCATATCCAGAAAATGGTTTTTTGAAGACAGATATAATGAATTATTAGACATTCTTTATTATGATAATTTTCCAACGATTGGTGCACAGACAATTGGCGGTGAAATCGGTTGCAATATAGATAACCACATCGAATATCTCAACCGAACCTGTGCTGTCGGATATATTGAAAGTTGAATAATGAAAAATTCTATGATTAATCTAAGTAATGAATTTGAAATAACCTACAATTTATTCATGAGTATTTCAGAAGAACCAGATCTGAATAAAATACTTTTGCAGACTTTGCGGGCAATGGTTCTACAATTAAATTTAAAATTTGGAGCTGTTTTTGCGTTTCCAAAGACCGGAGAGAGTTTTGTTTCTCCAGAGGTGTTGTCATGTATTCCATTGAGGATTGACAGAAATCCTCAATATCAAGGTGCACTTAAACATGTAACAGATTTACTAAATGATCCAAGTAAACTCACTGACGACTATCTTGTCATTCAGATTCCCTCGGCATACTACTATATTATGAAACTACCTCATTTTGGTATTCTTCTTCTTCTAAAGAAAGGCGAAGAGCTTTCCCCTAGGATGCTTTGGCATCTTAATTCCGTAAATAGAAAATGGTCCACCTGTATAAATATGTTCTTACTAAACGAAATAAATCAAAAACAGCAGATAGAGAAAACTATTGCTTTAACTCGGGCAATTGATGCAGAAGAAAAGGCAAAGATGCAGGCCCAACTTTTTCACTCTTCCAAACTCGCCACCATAGGTACTTTTGCAGCAGGAATGGCCCATGAAATTAATAATCCCATGACCATCATTCTTGGTAACATTGAATTGATTGAAGATAATTTTAAGAATATCTTAGGGAAAAATAGTCTTGAACTGTTACAAACAATCAAAACTGCAGGCGAGAGAATTGCTCACATAGTGAATGGTCTAAGAACTTATGCTCGTCCAGATACAGATCGTATGGAAAAGACTGATGTTCATGAGTGTATAACCTCAACCATACAAATTATTAAAGAAATTTATAAAAAAGAAAATGTTATATTAGAGACCAATCTTCTCGCTGATGATTATTTTATCGAGGCAAATATAGGAAAAATTCAACAAGTGATTATGAATATTGTCTCTAATGCCAAGGATGCTCTAGTTGATAAGAAAGGGTGTATTAAAATTACGACGACAAATGAACATAAAAAGGTGCTGATAGAGATTGCGGATAATGGATCAGGTATTCCCTCCAATATTATTTCTAAACTCTTTGATCCTTTCTTTACAACTAAAGATCCTGGAAAGGGAATGGGATTAGGTCTATCAATTTGCTATAAGATTATTAAATCTTTTTCAGGCTCAATTAATGTTGAGAGCGTTTTAGGGTTGGGCACGACTTTTAAAATTACTTTTCCTATATGTGATAATAAACTATTGCAAACAAGCAGTAATGAGGTTTGCGCTAGTTATCCTGTATTGAGAGCGAGAGGAAAAATACTTGTCGTCGATGATGAAGAGGATATAAGACGTTTTTTAAGTCACATTTTAAAAGACATTGGGTTAGATGTTTACGAGGCAGTTGATGGAGAAATGGCCTATGCTATGATTAAAAAAGAAAATTTTAATTACGTTATGATAGATATAAAAATGCCCAAAATGAGTGGTGATAAATTAATAGAAAACATTAAAGAAGAAAAGATTGCTTTAGGTGTTAGATTCATAATCATTACCGGTGAAATCGTTAGTGAATATTCTTCGGAACAAAGGGAATTGTTAATTCCAAATGCTGATGCATATCTAAAAAAACCATTTAAAAAACAAGAGATTTATGAAATATTGCAAAGACTGGCATCCGATGCTAAAAAATAAATGAATTATTTCAAAGAAAACTTTATAGAGCTTTAAATGAAAAAGCAAAATCAATTGTTAAATCTCATTTAATCATTTAATCATATAATCATAATTTAAAAATCGCTTGCAGGGAGGTTTTTTAACAGAGATTTCCAAAATTTAACAAGGAACTTCCTCTTAAGCCACTTTTTCCCCAGAAGGAGAATACTCCTCCGCAACCTTGTTAATCGATTTTTTATTTATGCGACTTTGTTGAATTCTGATCTTTAATAATTTTAATTTCCTTTTTTCTAAATCTTTTCCAATAACTAAACTGTTTATAGTTTTTCCTATTTTATGGTCCTCCAAAAAAAATAAACATTGATAATAGTGAGGCCAACAAGGCGGGTGCTGAAGCATACAATGTTGAGAATGATTCTGATATTGAAATCCGGCAATGCAAGTATCTCAATAATGTTGTGGAACAGGACCACCGATTTATCAAAAAAATTATTCGTCCTATGCTTGGTTTTAAAAATTTCTTTAAAGCAAAGATTGTATTGGCCGGAATCGAAGTTGTCAGGATGATCAAAAAAAGGGCAGATGAACTATGCCAATTCTCAAGCAAGTTGCGCCCAAAAATTCTATTCATTGGCAAATTAAAATTAACACGAATTTTAAAATTGGGGAGATTTTTGATTTTTAAAAAGTTAAACCGACAGAACCAAAGTAGAGCTGAGATAAAATAATTTAAAATTGCAGTTAACAATTTGTTAACTTTTAATTAATGATTATTTAACAAATGAAGATTTTGTAAAAAGTGAATATGAAAAATGACTTAACTAATTTAATTTGCATAAGCTGCCTGATGTAAATTTATCTTAAATATACTTGACAAAGATACTCTCTGTTGCTTGATTAAATCTTAACTTTTACTCTTATTAGTAATCATTTAATAAGAAGATATATATTTAATATATTGAAAGCAACAATATAAAGAGATAAAAACAATAAAAGCGAAATCTATTAGCAACATAAATATAAGGAGATGATTTTTTATGAAAACAATTACCTTATTCTTAAAATTATTTAATTTAAATTTTCCTATGAAAGCAGTTTTGGCCTCGGCCAAAACACGTTCAGGATCGCCAATGCCAGCGCGTGCGACAGGAAGTCGCTATCGCGCGGGCATGCAGACTCTGATTCTATTACTTTTTAGCATATTTATTTCTTTCACTTCTACTACTAGTTCATTCGCTGGAACATTTTCAATCAATGGAGCTGGGGCCACTTTCCCCTATCCTATATATACAAAATGGTTCAGTGAATATCAAAAGGATGTCTCAACTGTAAAATTTAATTATCAACCAATAGGTAGCAGTGGAGGAGTTCGTCAATTATTTTCTCAAACTGTAGATTTTGCGGCATCGGACGTTTTAGTTTCAGAGGGAGAAATCAAAAGTAAAAATGTTAAATGGAACATATTGCAAATTCCAACAGTATTAGGTTCAGTTGTTGTAGTTTTTAATCTAAACGAACTTAATTTAAAACTAGATGGAAATGTTTTGGCGCAAATTTTTAAGGGAAAAATAAATAAATGGAATGATTCTCAAATCGCATCCTTAAATCCAGGATTAAAGCTTCCTAATAAAGAAATTTTAGTAGTTCATCGTTCTGATGGAAGTGGAACAACTGAGATATTTACAAGTTACTTATCAATGATTAATCAAGAGTGGAAAACAGCACCTGGAAGTGGAAAAGCACTATCGTGGCCTACCGGGATAGGCGCCAAAGGTAATGATGGTATATCAACTATGATTAAACAAGCTCCTGGATCAATTGGATACGTTGAATATGCTTTTGCAGTAAATAATAAACTTTCTATGATAGAATTAAAAAATGCTTCTGGGAAATTTGTTATTCCATCAATAAATAGTATGGTTAAGGCGGCTTCCTCTTTAAAAAATATATCTGAACTGAATATCCAAAAACTTGATGCCAGTAAAATGAATATATTAAATGCTTTGGGTGATGAATCTTATCCAATAACATCATTTACCTATTTATTAATTCCTAATAAAAAACAAGATGAGAAATCAGATCAAATTAAAAAATTTGTTAAATGGGCCTTAAGTTCTAAAGGACAAAATATGACTACAACTTTAAATTATGCTCCATTGCCAACAGAACTTAGTAAAAAATTTATTGATGGTATTTAACGGTATTTAATAACTTTTAAATGGTATTTATGATGAAGTTATCTGCAAAATTAGAAGAACGTCTCGGTATCTCTTTAATGTATGTGGTAGTTTTATCCATAATAATTTTAATTTTTATTATGTTCATTCTACTATTCAAGATGTCCTTACCTTCTATTTCCAAATTTGGTTTCTATTTTATTGTCTCAAAAGAATGGAATCCAGTTGAAGAACAGTTTGGTGCTTGGCCTTTTATTTATGGAACTATTCTAACATCTATTCTATCACTAATTATTGCACTTCCCTTCGGAGTTTCATCTGCTATTTTTATTACAGAGATTGGTCCAAAGAGATTGCGAATATTTCTAGGAACATCAATTGATTTAATAGCGGCCATACCAAGTATTATATTTGGTATGTGGGGACTTTTTTATTTAGTTCCTTTTATAAGAGATACCTTAACTCCTATTTTAAAAAATTCATTTGGATTTTTACCTTTTTTTCAAGGAGCAAGTTTTGGAATAAGTCTTTTAGCGGCATCTCTAATTTTATCAATAATGATTATTCCAATCATCTCGTCTCTCTGTAGGGAATTATTCTTATCAGTCCCTGTGACTTACAAGGAGGCGGCGCTAGCGTTAGGGGCAACTCCTTTTGAAAAAATTAAATTAGCGGTATTACGTCCTTCTATAACTGGAATTGTTGGAGCATCAGGATTGGCACTTGCACGCGCTCTTGGAGAAACAATGGCGGTGGTAATGGTAATTGGTAACTCTCCTCAGGTATCATTATCGTTATTTTATCCAGGAGCAACTATGGCATCTATTTTGGCCAATGAATATGCTGAGGCCACAACTGATTTGCATTTAGCATCTCTTTGTTATATGGCCACATTATTATTTTTAGTTACTATGATTGTTAATAGTCTTTCTCATTTTGTTATAAAATATTTTAAACCC
>JADGAM010000070.1:15195-19613 GCA_015232015.1 Oligoflexia bacterium
CTCTATTTACATTTGTCCCTCTTTTTTTAATTTTAGAACATACTTTTACTATGGGGTGGACTGAACTTTCTCTTGATTTTATTTTTAATACTCCTAAATCAGTTGAAGAACTTGGAGGGGGAATGTTTCATGCTATTGTTGGATCATTAATTATTATAGCATTTGCTGCCATTATATCAGTTCCATCTGGAATTATTACAGGAACATTTTTATCTGAGTTTCCCAGATCAAAAGTTACATCAGTACTTCGAACCTTCATTGGTATTTTATCGGGAACCCCTTCAATTGTTATAGGTATTTTTGCCTATGTAGTTTTAGTTTTACCTTTTAAAAGTTTTTCCGCATGGGCGGGAATTTTGGCCCTCTCATTAGTCATTCTTCCAATCGTTACAAGATCAACAGAAGAGGTTTTAAAATTAGTTCCAATAACAATTAGAGAAGCAGGATTGGCATTAGGCTTTACAAGAGTAAAAATTTTTTATTATCTTTTAATTAAAGGAAATCGGCGAGCTCTATCTACTGGAGTGATCTTAGCAATATCAAGAAGTATGGGAGAGACAGCACCACTACTATTTACGGCATTTGGTAATGTATTTATATCTTTCTTATAAACTAAGTGAACCTATGGCCACATTACCAGTGCAAATATTTAATTATGCATCTTCACCACACATAGAATGGCAGAGACAAGCATGGACAGGGGCGGTGGTTCTTGTTATGATAATATTTTCAATTAATATTTTAAGCAAACTTGTTCTTTCTAGTAATGAAAGGAGAATGAAATAATAATGAATGATGAAAATAAAAATATTGTTTTGCAGGTAAAAAATCTATCCGCATATTTTGCTGATAATAAAGTAGTTAAAAATGTTTCAATTGATTATTCTGCAAAATCTATAAATGCAATTATCGGCCCCTCAGGTTGTGGTAAATCAACATTTTTGCGTTCTCTTAATAGAATTCATGAAACTGTACTAGATGCTAGAGTGGAAGGGCAGGTAATATTAGATGATATTGATATCTATGGTTCGACAGTTGATCCGGTTGAAATAAGAAAAAAAATTGGAATGGTTTTTCAGCGTCCTAATCCATTTCCTTCAATGAGTGTACTTGAAAATGTAATTATTGGACCAAAACTACATGGAGGATTTTCTAAAAATGCTTTAATAGAATTGGCCGAAGAATGCCTAAAAAAAGCTGCTCTTTGGGATGAGGTTAAAGATAAATTAAACAAAGACGGCACGGGATTATCTGGTGGACAACAACAGCGACTTTGTATTGCTCGTGCAATTGCTTTAAATCCCAAAGTGATTTTAATGGATGAACCAACCTCTGCACTAGATCCCATTGCCTCTGCAAAAATTGAAGATTTAATGAAAAAATTAAAAAAAGATTATACTGTAATTTTGGTTACTCACAATATGGGTCAAGCTGCCAGAATATCAGATTACACCAGCTTTTTGATGTTGGGAGAACTTATTGAACATTCTGCAACTAGTGATCTATTCACTACTCCTAAAAACAAACAAACAGAAGATTATATTATGAGGAGATTTGGCTAATAAGATATTTTGTTTTAAAAAGAAAATAAATTAAAATGGGGGAATTAAAATGAATAGCGACAATATCGGTACTGAAAAAATTCGTGATGAAATAATAAATATGAGTACTCTAGTAGAGCAAATGCTTAAAGAGTGTTTAAGTGATGAAAGTAAATTTGAAGACATCGTTATATTAGAAAATAGAGTGAACAAGTTTCATAGCATGATAGATGACATATGTTTTAAGTTTATTGCTTTAAAAAGACCTATGGCCAGAGATTTAAGAATGGCCTTATCAGCAATAAAAATTAATACCGATTTAGAAAGAATTGCTGATCTGGCATTGAATATTAAACGAGCAAAAATGTTATTAGAGAGAAGTAGTAGCAACTCTTTGAAACAAATTTCTTTTGAAGTAGCATTGATGGTGAAAAATGCTATTGATGCTTTTATTCAAAACGATATATGCTTGGCCACAGAAGTGATTAAGCATGATCGTGTTGTGAACGAGTTGAATAAGCATATAATTCAAACTTACACTTGTTTGGATAACCAAAACCATGAATCAAATATTGAATTAAACTTTGGCGAAGCATATAATATCGTTTTGATTTCTAGCAAACTGGAACGCATTGGTGATCACACAACTAATATTGCTGAAGATGTTATCTTTCTTGAATCAGGAAAGGATGTTCGCCACCAACAATATTCAGCAGTAGTTGATCATAATCGGCCCAAAAGTGAGTTTTAGTGATAAAAAAAATAAAGTGTTGGGGGGGAATTTGCAGGATTCAAGCAAACGAATTTTAATAGTTGAAGATGATAAAGATATTGCAGAAATGATTATTATTCATTTGAACAAGAATCATCCTAACTGGAATGTTGATCTTATTAATTCAGGGGAAGAGGCCCGTTTGTTTTTTAAAATTCTAAATGATAAAAAGGATATTAATAATATTCCTGATATTTGTATATTGGATATTTTACTTCCTGGAAACAATGGTTTTGAAATATGTAAATTTGTTCGTTCTCATCTAATATATAACAACCTTCCAATCTTAATGTTAACCGCCTTAGCAACACCTGAATATATTATTCAAGGTTTGGAAGCAGGCGCAGATGATTACGTTACTAAACCATTTGATATAAATGTTCTTTCAGCAAGAATTAAAGGACTTCTTAAAAAAAAAGATATTATTGATAATATTTCATCATCTTCATCACTTTTATCTTTTTTAACTTTGAAAACAACTTCAACACCAACTTCAAAAAAAATTGATCTTGACCTAATTTCTTTTGGTGGTGAAGATGGACTGCGAATTTATCTATCTCAGTATAAAGTTTGCAAAGGTCCTTTGAATAATTTTGAAGAAATAACATTAACTATTACTGAATTTAAAATTCTTTTACAGTTAGTGCGTTCTGGTGGAAAGGTTCTTACAAGAAAGACTTTACTGAGTACAATTGTAGGAGAAGATGTTCATGTTACAGAAAGAACCATAGATACACATGTTGTTTCGTTAAGAAAAAAATTAACAGATTATGCCAAGTATATTGAAACCGTTAGAGGAATTGGATATAGGATGGTTTGGCCATGATTGATAAAAACAAACGAGATCTCTTTCGGATATTTTTTAAAAAAATAGCATTAGTTCAATTGGTATTATACATTCTTTTGTTTATTATTTTAGGAAGTATCGCTAGTTGGTATTTAAAACAATATATTCTCAAACAAACAAAGGAAGAGTTAACGTCAGAGCTTTCGATTATTAAATATTTTTTAGAGAGACAATCAGAGGGTATATCACCAACTTCAATCTTAAATACTAAAGTTTGTGACCTTAAATTAAAGGCACCTCATCTTCGAATCACCTTAATTAATTTTAATGGAGATGTACTTTGTGATAGTGATTTTGACATAAAAAATATGACCAATCACTTGGATCGACCAGAAATTATTCTGGCCAAAAATAAAACAGAAGGAAGAATTGGATTTGCCGAGCATTTTAGTAAGACGTTATCAATGAATATGCTCTATGGAGCTACTACTATTAAAATTGTAAACCAAAATTATTTTTTACGAGTCGCTATTCCTATTAAGGATATCGATCAAATTATCAAAATATATTATCATAGTTTTTTTATATTTATTCTTCCTCTTTTAATTTTTGGTCCTTTGATTGGTTTGATATTCGTTTATAAAGCAAGTGGTCCAACAAATGTAATTTTAGAAAGATTAAATGTTATAAAAAATAAAGTATTAAAACAACACTCTTTAGATTCCACAAAAATTGATTCATCTGATGATCAGTTAATAAATTCTATTTTGGATCAAACAGAGGTAAATATAGATCAAAAACTGAATGAACTTATAATTGAGAATGCAAAATTAAATGCATTAATGGAATCTACAAAAGATCCAATTGTGGCCATAGATACCAATGAAGTAATTTGGTTTGCAAATAAAAGAGTTATAAGTTATTTCTTAAATAATGACAGTGATTGTTTAAATAGAAACTATGAAAGATTAAAAATTAAAGACATTTTTCGTCAACATTCCAATATTAAGGAATCATTTGTAAAAACTATTAAAAGCGGTTTAAATTGTACTGAAAAAAACATTGTATTATTTTTTCAAGAAGGTAACACCCACTTTTCTTTTCATTTTGACCTAAATATCAATCCGATAATAAATACAAAAACAAATCAAATCATTGGAGCAATGGGTGTATTCCATGATATTACAGAGAGAATTTTAAGTGAACAAATGAAAGAAGATTTTGTTTGCAATATCTCACATGAAGTAAGAACACCACTTAGTTCAATTCAAGGATTTTTTCAATTATTTAAACAAACAGTAGAATTAACATCCGATTT
>JADGAM010000071.1 GCA_015232015.1 Oligoflexia bacterium
CCAAGACCTGGAAAAAGTATTTCTGCAGAAGAAACACAATATATTCTGCCCGATGTGTATGTTTATTGTGTTGGTAATCAGCTAGTTGTTGTTGCTAATGATGAGGGAGTTCCCAGACTTAAAGTTTCAACTTACTATCAATCAATAATTGAAAACTCAAAAAGTTTTCATGATCAAAATACTAAAGAGTATGTTCAAGACAAATTAAAATCAGCAGTGTGGTTGATAAAATCAATTCAAAATCGTCAAAGAACTATTTTAAAAGTTGCTGAAGCGATAGTGAAATTACAACCAGAATTTTTCAGAAAGGGTTCAAATTATCTTAAACCAATGATTTTAAAAGATGTGGCCGGAGAAATTGGAATGCATGAATCTACAGTTTCTAGAGTAACTGTGAATAAATACATGCATACTCCTTTAGGAATTTTTGAACTCAAATTCTTTTTTAACACAGGAATTGGAGGAAAAGATGGTGGAACAGATATAGCAGCAGAAACTTTAAAAATTAAAATTCGTCAATTAATAAGTATGGAGGATTCTAATAGACCTCTTTCAGATCAAAAAATTGTGGAGATATTAGCAAAGGAAGATGTTAATGTTGCTAGAAGAACAGTTGCTAAGTATCGAGAAATGATGTCCATTCCTTCATCTTCTGATAGAAAGAAAATGGATAAAAATAGGAAAGATAAAAGCAAAAACCAAAAGGATAAAGGATAAAGGTAATTCACCAGGTAAAAGGAGGTAATAATAAAAAAATTGTTAATGCATTAGTTAGTGTTCTTCATGTTGATTAAAGTAGATTTCTCTAAAATTTAAACATTATGAGGAGTAAATGAATTATGAAAATTTCAATCTCTTTTAAGAATTTAGAACATACACCTGCATTGGATGAAAAAATTAAAGAAAAAACCCATAAACTTGAAAAATATTTAAATGGGAATACAGATGTTCATTGGTTCTGTTCTGTGCAAGAAGGAAAACATTGTGCTGACGTTAAATTATCAGGATCATCTTTCCAATATAATGCATCTGCTGATAGTGATAATCTTTACAAAACTCTTGATTTAGTGATTACAAAAGTTGAAAAACAGTTGCAAAGGAAAAAAGAGAAATGGAAAAACAAGATTCATAGAAAACATCATATTAATGATGAAGAAGAAATTTCAACTAAAAATAAAAAACGTGAAAAAGATGATGATTCATATGAAAATGAATATGAAGATGTTGGATAAATTTACGTTTATAACCTCTAATCTTACGGTCCTTTAACTCACATATCTTGTATAAGTATATTTTTTATTATATAACACCTCAATAAATAATAAACATATATTCTCATCAACAATTATCAATTAATGAAATAATGAAAAAAATTTTTTTAATCGATCAAGAAAAATTTAGATGTTCTTTAATTGAAATGTCATTAAAAAATGAAGGTATTAGTACCTTTGCTTTACAAAATCCCAAAGAATCTTTAAATTTCATTGAAGATATTCTTCCTGATATCATATTGGTTGATTTATCCACTCTATTAAGTAGCAATGGTCAATTTTTTTTAAATGAATTGAAGTTAAATAATAAAATATCTAATATCCCAATGATTGCTATGGGAATGGCCAAAGATGCTAATGAATTTAATTTGCTTTATAAAAATATTCAATTTGAACATTTTATCGAAAGACCTTTTTCTATTGCTCAACTAAAGAATCAAATTAAAGGCATTTTGAAAAATGTTTCTTTAAACAAAAAAGTGTAGGTTAGTCAATAATGAATTATTATGACGATTCAAAAGAATGGAAATATCTTTTTAGAAATGCAATAGATTGGGATCAACTTATACCTCTCTATCATAAAGAATTTCCCACAAGTGATGGGATTAAAGATAAAGAAGAATTAATACACATTTATGAAGAGTTATTATCTACTATTGCTGATTGGGCGGGTAGTAGCGTGGCAGAAAGGGCCAAGGATCTTGATCTTCAAGGAGCAGGAATCGTTAAAGATGGTCGCACAATTAATGGAGAGTTACTTAATAAATTTTATGCTGAAGCAAAAAATCTTGGTATTTTCGGAACACATATTGGAAGTGAGTACGGAGGATTAAATCTTCCTGCTGTAATTGCAACAATGACATATGTTTTTGTTTCAAGGGCCTGTATTTCATCCTCAACTCAATTAAGTTTCTTTGTAACTATGGCAGATATGATTGAAAGATTTTGTGATGAGGATCTTAAGAAAAAATTTATTCCTAAGATTATCAATGGAGAAATCAGTGGAGCAATGTGTTTGACAGAATCTGATGCTGGCTCGGACATTGGAAGTATAAAAACTACCGCCACGAAAAGGCAGGATGGTCGTTACCTATTAAATGGCAGTAAATGCTTCATAACAAATGGCGGAGGCGGATTAGGCTTTGTATTAGCAAGAATTAAAGATGCGCCTCAAGGTCTTCAAGGGATTTCACTTTTTTTTGTTGAACAAGAGATTACAAATGATAAGGGTGAAAGTATTTTAAATTATCGAGTAACCAAAAATGAAGAAAAAATTGGATTACATGGTTCTTTTACCTGCGAAATTGTTTATGAAAATAGTGTGGCCCGTTTAGTTGGTGAAGAAAATAAGGGTCTACAAATAATGTTTTATTTAATGAATGAAGCACGTTTAGGTGTTGGCCTTCAATCCCTTGGTGGCATGGAAGCATCGGTGCACCTAATGAGAGAATATGCAAGTACCAGAGTTCAATTTTCTAAAATATTAATTGAATTACCGTTATATAAAAAAATACTTGAAGATTTGGAGATAGAGTGTTCAGCATATAGGGCATTTTTAGTAGATACCATGTGGATATATGATGTATTTCAAAAATTGGATATGAAAAAAAGAGTACCTACCAACTCACTTACTGAAGATGAGGAAAAATTATTTAATAATGTTTCAAAAGTTATAAGAAAAAGAACTCCACTTGTTAAATATTATGGTGCTGAGGCATTTTCTGCAATCTCTACAAAGGCATTACAAGGTTTTGGTGGATATGGATTAATGAAAGATTATCCAATTGAGAGAATACATCGTGATAGTTTTGCTCCGCTTTTGTATGAAGGAACTTCTCAAATTCAAGCATTGATGGCCTTAAAAGATTTAATTAAAAATATTTTAAAAAATCCTTCTCTAAATTTTTTCAAAATGATTAGTGGTGATCCAATAAAGAAATTCAAAGAAAAAAATCCAATACGGAAAAAATTTCTCACTATACAAAGTGAATTTAAATCTAATTTGGCCAAATTAGTGCTTTATACACTAAAACCTGTAAGCTTAAATAAAATTTTTGATATTAAATCGTGGTCGGATGAAAAGAAAATTGAAATCTTAATGACTCATGCAGAGACAATTTGTCAAAGTTTATCTTATTTAGAAACACTAAAAGTATTAGCAACACATGCGGAAAAAGATTTTAGTAGAGAAAATCTTTTTAATGGATATTGCAAGATTATTATTCCTCGATTGGCCTATATTTATTCATCCTGGAAAATGTGTAACTAGTCAGGTCCCTGGTAAATTTTGATCCATTTCCCTCGTAATTCGTGCGGCTTGCAGGAAGCAAGTGGCTTGCAGGAAGCAAGTGGCTTGCAGGAAGCAAGCCTCCTCTTTCCTCTGCACCTGAATCAAAATTCCCTCAGGGCCTTGACTAGTTACCAATATAATTATTTATAAGGGGCCGTATAAAATTTGGGATTTTTTTTTAATAATAAAAGGATAAAAAATAAAAAAGGTCATTAAGAATGATCTTAATGACCTTTTTTATTTTTTTAAAATTAGCAATTACTTACATTACTTCTTTGGAGCAGCTTTTTTTGTTGCTACTTTTTTTGTTGCTACTTTTTTTGTTGCTACTTTTTTTGTTGCCACTTTTTTTGTTGCTACTTTTTTTGTTGCCACTTTTTTTGGAGCAGCTTTTTTTGTTGCTACTTTTTTTGTTGCTACTTTTTTTGTTACTTTCTTTGTTGCTTTCTTTAACATTTCATAACCTCCAAAAAAAAAATTAATTTGTTGAATTTGTTTTAGAATAAACATTTTTTTATTTCAATGCAATCAAAAAATGAAGAAAAAAAATTTTTTATTAAAAATTTTTTTCTGAATAAGTAAAAAAGATAAAATTTTCTTTCAAATTGATTGAAACAAATCCTCCATGTTGTAATTTTCCAAATAAAATCTCTTTTGAAAGTATTTTTTTTATTTTTTCATCAATCAATCGACTAATAGGACGAGCACCAAGTTTTTGATCGTATCCATTTTCTACTAACCATAATTTAGCATCTTTACTTATTTCTATTTCAACTTTTTTATCTTTTAGTAATAATTTAAGCTCATTTAAAAATTTATCTACAATTTCTCCAATGTTTTTTGTAGATAAACTATTAAAATGAACAATTGCATCTAATCTATTTCTAAATTCAGGTGTAAAAAAGTTTTTCAAGGCCTTGTCTCTTTTGTGTTCAATATCACCAGAATTTAAAGTGTTTGATAGATGTGATTGATTTGTTGAAAAATCTATTTTTTCTGCGGATGATGATTTAAATCCAATCGAACCAGCTTCCATTTCTTGTGAACCTATATTTGTTGTCATGATGAGGATGACATTCCTAAAATCGATAGATTTTCCAGTAGAATCTGCCAAAGCTCCATGATCCATGACTTGCAATAAAATATTAAAAACATCTTGGTGGGCCTTTTCAATTTCATCTAATAGAAGAACACAGTATGGATGTTTGTTTATAGCATCGGTCAATTTACCTCCTTGGTCAAATCCAACATAACCTGGAGGAGCTCCAATTAATTTTGAAACTGAATGTTTTTCCATGAATTCAGACATATCAAAACGTTCAAAGTGTACGCCTAATACAAGCGATAATTGCTTTGCTAATTCAGTTTTTCCTACACCGGTAGGTCCTGCAAATAAAAATGAAGCAACAGGTTTTCCCACAGAAGTTAGTCCTGATCTTGCTAATTGAATAGCATTTACAACTTTATCAATGGCCATGTCTTGACCAAAAATAACATTTTTTAATATCTCTTCTAAGCTCTTAAGTTTTTCTTTTTCATTACTTGAAAGAGATTTTTTAGGAATTCTTGCTAAAGATGCTACAATTTCTTCAATGTCATTAACAGTTACGTTTGATCTTTTTCTTTTTGTTTGTTTTTCTACTCGATTATCAAGATGATCTTGATAACCTTGATCACTTCCACTTTTATGTCCGTGTCCTCCCATACTACGTTTGATTTGAATGTATGAACCTGATTCATCTATAACATCGATTGCTTTATCAGGTAATTTTTTATCTGAAATGTGTTTCGAAGCTAAATTTACGGCCAATTCAATTATTGATTTTGAGTAATGTACTTTGTGATGTTTTTCAAAACGATCTTTAATGCCTTCAATTATTTTTATGGTATCATCAATACTAGGTTCTTTGATATCAACTTTTTGAAATCGTCGTATTAATGCTTGGTCTTTTTCCATAAATTTTCTGAACTCATCATAGGTTGTACTCCCCATGCATTTAACATCACCACTTGCCAACACTGGTTTTAAAAGATTTGATACGTCCATACTACCACCAGTAGTGGCCCCTGCTCCCATTATTGTATGTATTTCATCAATAAATAAAATACTACCTCCTGCTTTGTCTTCCTCCACTAAACCTTTTATAACTTGTTTTAATCTTTCTTCAAAATCTCCTCTAAATTTAGTGCCAGCTATTACTGATGCTAAATCTAAAGAAAAAATTTTAGTATTTTGAAGTAATTCTGGAACTTCTTTATTTTCGATGGCCAAGACCAGGCCATGTGCTATGGCAGTCTTACCAACACCAGAGTCTCCGACTAATAAGGGATTATTTTTATTTTTTCTGCAGAGTACTTGAATAATTCGAGATAACTCTTCTTTTCTTCCAACCAATGGTTCAATTTTTCCTTGTTTTGCCAATTGATTTAAATTTATTGCAAACTCATTTAACACTTGAAGATTATCTACTTTTGATTTACCTCCAGCACTAGTACTAGTACTTGCACCTGATGATCCATCTCTTGAACCTGTTGCGCTATCATGATTTCCATTTCCATTGTTACTATCAAAATTAGTTATTGGTCTATCTAGGGAATGAGCAACAGCTTCAACTATTGCGAGTCTTGTAAGATTATATTTTTCCAAAACAAAAATAGCATAACTTTCTTTCTCAGCATATATTGCTACAAGTAGATTTATACCTTGAATACGTTCTTTTTCAGCAGATTGAATATGCATTGCTGCTCTTTGAATCACTCGCTGAAGGGACAAAGATAATTCTGGTCGATACATTATTCCATTTAACTTAGCTATATTTTTTAATTCTTCAGTTTCAAATTGTAAATCGTACAAAATTTTAATTTCTTCTTCTGTTAAAATACTGAAGTTAGAATCATCATCTAAATATTTTTGTAAATCATCTTTTATTTGATCTATAGGGGCACCGCAATTTTTTAATACTCCTACTACCTCTGAATCATATTGAATCATGGCCAGCAAAATATTTTCTATAGTAATAAACTCATGTTTTTTTTCATTGGCCATTTTTATAGCGATATTAAAAACATATTCCAATTTTGATCCTAACATAATAGGTATTTCCCTTTTTTATTTTTTATTTTTAATCGTTTAATTTATAATTATATAACTATTCTGGCTCCATGGTACATTTTAATGGATGACCATGCTCACGCGAGTAACGTTTAACCTGCATAACTTTAGTTTCTGCTACTTCATATCCATATACTCCACAAACTCCAACCCCTTGGCGATGCACTTTCAGCATAATCTCTTGTGCTTCTTGTAGCGATTTATGAAATATTTTTTGAAGAATAAGCACAACAAACTCCATGGTAGTATAATCATCATTGTGAAGTAAAACCTTATATTTTTTTGGTAATTCAGTTTTAGTATCATTTATTACCGCTAAATCTTTTTCAGTATTATCATTAGAATTAGAATTAGAATTAGAATTTTGATTAATTGACATTGACATTGACATTGACATTGACGTTGACATTGACGTTGACATTGATTTTGTTCCTCGATCAAGATGATCTAGATTACCATCAAAATTATCATCAAAAAAAAACCCCACTCAAACAACAGACTACACTAAGTCGGTATTATTCTTGTAGGGTTTTTTTGTTAACAAAAAAAAATTAAAAAAATTAATTTTTAGTTTTCTGAATTATTGTTACCACTATTACCAGATGAGATATCAATATTTTTAAATTTATCTGCTAAAGTAGCACCTCTAACATCATCTTGTTTAAAACCTTTCATTGCTTTATCGCTTTCAGCTTTTTCGACAGCTTTTAATGATAATGCAATTTTCTTGGAATCTTTGTCTACCGAGATAATCATCGCCATTGGACGATCACCACGTTTTAAGATATCAGAAGGTCGTTCAACTCTTTCGTCTGAAAGTTCGGAGATATGAATTAATCCTTCAATTCCAGTTTCAAGTTCAACAAACGCTCCAAACTCCGTAACACGTACAACCTCTGCTTGAACAAGTGTTCCTACAGGAAAACGTTCTTCAATTCGCTTCCAAGGATCTTCTTCGAGTTGTTTAATACCAAGGCAGAATTTTTGATTATCTTTATCTACTGTCAATACTTTCGCCTCAATTTTATCACCAAGCTTAAATTCTTCGTTAAGATTTAAATTTTTCTTGATCCAAGAGATATCAGAGATGTGAATTAAAGCATCAATTTCTTCACCTAAATCAACAAAAATACCAAAATCAACAATTGATTTTACTGTTCCATTGACTCTGGTTCCGAATTCATATCTTTTAACTAACGAATCCCATGGATTTGGTATTAATTGTTTTATACCAAGAGAGATTCTCTTATTTTCTACATCTACTTCAAGAACTTGTGCTTCTACTTCATCTCCAACATTAACAAGTTTTGATGGATGTTTAATTTTTTGTGTCCAACTCATCTCTGAGATATGGATTAGGCCTTCGATTCCACCTTCAAGCTCAACAAAAACACCATAATCTTTAATTGAAACCACGGCGCCTTTAACCTTTGTGCTTGGAGCAAATCGAACACTAGCAGATTCCCATGGATTTGGTTGAACTTGTTTTAGACCAAGCGAAACTCTTTCTTTATCTTGATCATATTTTAGAATTTTTACTTCGATCTCATCACCAACATTTAAGATGTGTCCTGGATGCTTCACTCGTCCCCAAGACATGTCAGTAATGTGTAATAGACCATCAACACCACCAAGATCAATAAACGCACCATAATCTGTAATATTTTTTACGATACCTTTTACGATCATTCCCTCTTGAATTGCTGATAGGGTTTCGTCACGTAAACGACCTCTTTCTTCTTGAAGAATGGTTCTTCTTGATAGAACTATATTGCCACGTTTTTTGTTGAATTTTATAACTTTGAATTTCATAACCTTGCCAATATATTTATCAAGGTTACGAGTTGGACGAATGTCTATTTGAGAGCCAGGTAAGAATGCTTTAACCCCAATGTCAACTGAAAGACCACCCTTAACTTTTTGAATAACAGTTCCTTCTACTGGTTCACCATTTTCACATGCACTTGAAATTTTATCCCAGGCCTTTAAGATTTCGGCCTTGTCTTTTGATAGAACTAAGTTGCCCATTGATGATTCTAATCTTTCAAGATAAACATCAATCTCATCACCTGATTTAACTTTTAATGTTCCATCAAAGTTTCTAAATTCTTTTGAATGAACTAGACCTTCTTGTTTATATCCGATATCTACTGTCACGTATTCATCAGAAATACTGACAACTCTTCCTTTAAAAACCTCTCCTTCAATAAAACTTCTAGACATTGAACTTTCAATTAATTGGTGAAACTCACCTTCAATACGTACATCTTCTTCAATAACATCATCAGCATACGCCACTTCAAATTCTTGCGCCCACTTTGGAACTACTTTTTCTTCGTTTTTTTGTACCATAAATCCTCTCAAAAAATGACATTAATTCTCCTACTGGAGAATGCTTTATTTTATAGGTTTAAATTGTAAATTAGTCAATATTCAATATATTATGAAATATTATTTAGTATTAAGAAACATCAAGAGACGTGTTTAAAATCTCTCTGGTTGCTATAATGTCTGCTCCTGTCCCCATAATATTTTTAACAATTACATCTCCCATTCGTACAGGAGCGTAGATCACTAACTTTGAAACATTGTGAATCATATCTGGAAGAAGTTCTTTGGATACTCTGAAATTAGTTTTGACCGGGCACATGGTAATTTCACCACCGATTACTTTTATAATTGCGGTGAGAGTGCGTTTTGGATCAACGATTTCTTCTCTTACATAATTTTCTCCACGTTTACAGCGAAACCCAGATACATCTTTTAAATTATCATTTTCGTCAAATGTACTTTTTATTTTACAACTTGTTGGACATATTATGCAGATTAATTCTCTTTTATCCATATTTTAATCTCTTTTGCTTTCTTGTCATTATCATTATCATTATCATTAAAACGTTCATTATAATATTTAGAGGGAATTAAAATTGAGCTCATCTCATTTGGCTGTAGATATGCAAATTTTTTTTCAAATTGATTTAATTTTAATGTAACATCATTTAAAGGTTTTTTTACTCTAAAATAAAATCTAACGTCATTTTTTCCACTTATTTTCTTTGGTAAAATATATCTAATAAAATCATCATGAGTAACTGAGATGTTTAAGCTATTTGGAAGATGACATTCATCATCTTTTTTTTCTTTATCAAAATCAAAAAGATATTCTACAACTTTTTTTCCTACTACTTGTGCTTCCAGTGCAAGTTTATCTACTAGATCATGAACATGAAGTGCATTTCCACAAGAAAAGATTCCAGGAATATTAGTCATAAAATTTTCATCGACGATTGATCCATTAGTAATTGGATCCAATTCTACTTCTGCCATTTCTGCTAATTCATTTTCTGGAATTAATCCAATAGATAATAAAACTGTGTCACAATTTATTTCAAATTCAGTTCCATTAATTGGACGCATATTTTGATCAACACGTGATACCTTTATCTTTTCTACTCTGTTTTTTCCTATAATCTCTGTTATGGTATGAGATAAATATAGAGGAATTGCAAAATCATCTAGGCATTGAACTACATTTCGGGGCAACCCTCCAACAAAATTATTTGCCTCTAAGACTGCTAATACTTTTGCTCCCTGAAGTGTTAATCTTCTGGCCATAATAAGGCCAATATCACCCGAACCCAGAATTACAACTCGTTTACCAGGAAGGTATCCATCAATATTAATAAATTTTTGTGCTAACCCCGCAGTGTAAACCCCGGCCGGGCGATCTCCTGGAATATGAATAACACCGCGAGCACGCTCTCTGCAGCCAGTACAAAGTACTACTGCTTTGGCCTTAATTTTTTCAATTCCATTTTTCCCGGAGATGGTAGTGATGACTTTATCTTTGTTAATTCTAATTACTGATGTTGAAAGATGAATATTAACATCAAGATTTTTTGCTTCATTAAAAACTCGCCAGGCATACTCTGGGCCGGTTAACTCTTCTTTAAATTGAGTTAAACCAAATCCTGTATGAATGCATTGATTGAGAATTCCTCCTGCGTGAGATTCTCTATCAATAATTAATATTTTTCCATTTTCCTTTTCTTTTCCATTTTCTTTTTCTTTTTCTTTTTTTAGATTTTTGATTTGCTTTGCAATAGTAGTGGCCACTGAAAGACCGGCAGGCCCTGCTCCAACTATTATGACTGAATATTCTTCATTTATATTTATTTCTTTTTTATTCATTTTTTTTTAAATCCTTAACTAGGATATTACTTCCTTCACCTCGTTTAGTAATTTCTAGAGGAGAAAGGTGAAGTCCTTTGGCCAAAAGTTCCATAGTTCTAAATGTACAAAATCCTCCTTGACAACGACCCATTCCGGCGCGTGTTCTAAATTTTACACCATCTAAAGTTTGTGCTCCATTTTCAATGGCATTCATGATTTCACCCTTAGAAACAATTTCACATCTACATATAACTTTACCATAGTCAGCTTCGGTTTTGATTAATTTATCTAGTTCTTCGTCACTCATTTCTCTAATTTTTTTTGCTTTAGGATTAGTTGCTATAAAATATTTATTAGCATTGAGGGCCATACCATCCTCTTTTAATATATTAAGAACTTTTTCAGCAATAGCGGGAGCAGCAGTGAGACCAGGCGATTGAATACCAGCTACATTAATAAATCCTGGAGTAGAGGTGCGCTCAATAATAAAATCATCGTCTGCATTTCCATTTGTACTTGTACTTGCATTTATATCTTTAACATATTTTCCAAATGAATTTTTAACTAATCTTACAGGAACAGGTCTATTACCTGCAAAAGTTGAAATTAAGTATTTGGGATGAATGGCAGGGATCATTTGTTTTGCCTTATCAAATATTTGCCAATACACTTCATCACTGGTTTTTAAATCATTTTTATCGTCTATATCTTCAGCTGAAGGACCAATCATTATTGTACCATCAAGAGTAGGAATAACTAACGTTCCTTTGCTGGTTTTTGTGGGAAGAGGAAATATTATATGTTTTATTAAACCTTTAAGTTTTTTATCGAGTAAATATTCTTCTCCCTTGCGAGCAGTAATTTTAAAATTAAAAATTCCCGCCATATTTGAAATTCGATCTCCAAAGAGACCAGCAGCATTTATGATATATTTTGTACGATACTCATTTTTAGTTGTAAAAACTACTCCTTCATTTAAACTTATAACTTCTTCATTAGTGTGGATTTCTACGCCATTTTTTTTGGCATTTTGAGCAAGTAAAAACACAAATTCATAAGGATTAACTACTCCTGCAGAAGGAGCATACAGAGCACCGATTATATCTGGAGATAGTGAGGATTCATATTGATGAATCTCGTTTTTTGTGAGAATTTTTATTCCTAAAACACCACACTCTTCTCCCCATTTTTTAAATTGTTCAAGCTTTGCAAATTCTTCTTCAAGTCTTATGAGGACTAATTCACCCACTCGCTTAAAGGGGACACCTAAATCAATATGTAATTGATCGTATAAGAAATTTCCTCTAGCACAAAGTGGGCCTTTTAATGTAGTGGAGGGAGAATGAAAACCGGCATGAACAATACCACTATTAGATTTAGAAACACCAAAAGAAAGTTCTGCTTCTTTTTCAATTAAACAAATTTTCAGAGCGAAACGAGATAACTCTCTAGCAATTGATGCTCCAACAACACCGCCTCCAATGATTATAATATCGTAATTGGATTTTTTTTTAGTAACCACTCCCAACTCCTAGATCTAAATTTAAATTTAAATTTAAATTTAAATTTAAATTTTAAATGTTCTTACAGATTCAACTGCTTTTTGCCAGCCTTGATATAACTTATTGGACTTTTCATTATCAATAACAGGGGTAAATGCTGTATTTATTTTCCATTTTTGTGAAATTTCATTTCGATTTTCCCAAAATTTTACGGCCAAACCTGCAAGATAGGCAACTCCAAGTGCTGTGGTTTCTATAATTTCTGGTCGCTCAACAACCACACCTAAAGTGTCACTCTGAAATTGCATTAAAAAATTATTTGCAGCTGCCCCACCATCAACTCGTAATTTTTTTAGTTTTAGGTGAGAATCTTTTTCCATTGAATCTAATACGTCTTTAGTTTGATAACAAATTGATTCAAGAGTTGCTCTTACAATATGCTCTCTAGAAATTCCTCTAGTGAGCCCCACGATTGCACCTCTTGCATCGCTATCCCAATAAGGAGTTCCAAGGCCAACAAAAGCTGGTACAAAATAAATTCCTTCGCTTGAATTTATTTTTTTTGCAAGTTGTTCAGTTTCAGAGGCATGAGTAATAATTTTTAGGCCATCTCGTAACCATTGTATGGCCGATCCTGCAACAAAAATACTTCCTTCCAAAGCATATTCAATTTTACCATCAATTCCCCAAGCGATAGTAGTTAACAGTCCATGTTTTGATTTGACTGCTTTTTCCCCTGTATTCATAAGCATAAAGCAACCAGTACCATAGGTATTTTTAACCATTCCTACCTCAAAACATGCTTGACCAAAAAGTGCTGCTTGTTGATCGCCTGCTACACCTGAAATTGGGATCTCTTCGCCATTAAAAAATTTTTTATCTGTATAAGTATAAATTTCAGAGGAAGAAGTGACTTTGGGAAGCATTGATTGAGGAATTGTTAAAATATTTAGTAGTTCTTCATCCCATGAAAGATCGTATATGTTATACATGAGTGTTCTCGAAGCATTGCTGTAATCGGTAATGTGTGCCTTTCCTGCAGATAATTTCCATATGAGCCAAGTATCTATTGTTCCAAAAAGTAAGTCTCCCCGTTCAGCTTTTATTCTGGCATTTGAAACATTATCTAATATCCATTTAACTTTTGTTCCTGAAAAATAAGCGTCTATTAATAATCCAGTTTTATCTCTAAAAAGTTTATTTAATCCTTTATTTTTTAATTCTTCGCAAATGTCGGTTGTTTGTCTTGATTGCCAAACGATGGCATTATAGATGGGAAGCCCAGTATGTTTATCCCAAACTACCGCCGTTTCTCTTTGATTGGTAATTCCTATAGCAGCTATCTGGGATGGGGAAATATTTGTCTTTTTAAGTATATCTTTTAAAACAAATTCGATTGAGGAAAATATTTCAAGAGCATCGTGTTCAACCCATCCTGGTTTTGAGAAGTGTTGAGTGAATTCTTTTTGGGTTATATAAATAAGTTCACCGTTTTTATTAAAAATCAGTGCTCTTGAGCTAGTTGTTCCTTGGTCCAAGGATAAAATGTATTTTTTATTTACATTTACACTTGCATTTGTGTTCATTTATATACCCTCCTTTTAAATATGCTATCATAAAAATTAACAAAATTAAGTGGTCGATGTATAAAAGTTATATTTTCCTTTCCTTTTCCGATGAGGACTTACTGGGTTTTATTGTTCTTTGTGGCATTTTAATTGCAATAAATTACAACTAAATTGATAGTTAGAGGATAACAATAAGGAAAGACGATAAATGGACAGTAAATTAGTGAAGAATAAATGTACAAGAATTAGTCAAGCGAACATTATTTTTACTTCTAGATTCGTTTTGACTGTTTTCATTTTTTTAACATATATATTCCTATTCAATCTACACTTTTACTTTGCTACAGCTTACTCATACGATAATGAAAATAACCTCAAAATTTGCAAGAAAATAAAATCTAAATCCAAGTGTAAATCAAAATCAAAATCAAGATCAAGATCAAAATCAAAATCAAAATTTGATACAAATTTTCTTTTTGCTAATAATTTTAAAATTTCACAAGGAAATTATTCTATAATTACAACTGCTAATTTATTAAAAGATAATAAAAATAATAAAAATAATAAAAATAATAAAAATAATAAAGATGATAAGATCAAAGTTAAAACTCAAGGCGCTGACAATAATCCACTTCATGAAATTCAAAGTATTGATCATGCTGTTAAATCGATTGATAAAATAACTAACCCTGATGAAGGAGAAAATAATTGGTACCAATCACTTTTTGCTCCTGATAATAATGGTATTTTAAAAGACATGGCCAAAAAAGTTAATGAATGGGAATTAAATGAAGATGAGGCCAAAAAGTTAAAGCTAACTCTAACTGGTCAATATCCATTTCCAGAGAGAACAGAGAAGACTAGATACATAAGTAAATATGCTTTAAAATATATCGATAGAAGAATAGCAGAACAAACTAAAAATGCTCCAAAGGGTTCAACAATATATAAAATAGGTAAAACTCAAGAGGCACTTCGCCCTGAGAGTACTATTGATTTTGGTGGTTCTTATAGTATAAGATTTAAGGCCGAGATACATAGAGGAGAAACCACCCTTCTTCTTAATAATCCTTTTTTTGATTGGAGAATTAATTTCTACGCACTAAACGATAGAGATATTAGAGTATATTTAGGAAAAGAGGTAAGTGCTTTGGAATTAAGAACTGATTTTGATTACAGCATTGAAAAGGATAATTTTAAAGCGTCAATGGATAAAAGAATTACTGAAAATATTTTGGGTCGAGTAAGTATGATTAGAAATTTTGAAGAAAATAATGCTACAAATACTGGGCATTTTACTACCGATAAAAAAATCGAATTAATTTTCACTAGACCTTTCTAATACCTTCCTATATAAAAATGAGATGAATCTAAAATTGGTACGTAGTCATTTAGCAGAAAATATTGCTCTTCATTTAAATGCAGCTCTTCCTAAGTTGCAACAAATAAACGAAGTATATAAATATGCGGTTTTGCCTCCTGGAAAATTATTTCGACCACTGCTTGTTAAATCAATATATAGTGATTTAACCTCATCTACAGATAGTGCTAATGCAAACAGTGATAAATCAAATTTTTTTTCTTCACCTTTACCTATTAACCATAACCATTCCTTACTTGCTAGTGCTTTAGAAATTCATCATGCCTACACTCTAGTTCATGATGATCTACCGGCCCTGGATAATGATGATTATAGAAGAAATAAGCTTTCTACTCATAAAGCGTGGGGAGAATGGAAAGCAATTTTGATAGGTGATGGGCTTTTAAACATTTCTTATAATCTTATTTCTAAAATTAAACATACGAACTCACAAAAAGTTTTTAAATTATTTAGCAGTTCTCTTGGAACAAAAGGCCTAATTTGGGGGCAGATTTTAGATCTTTCAATTAATGATGGAACATACTCTTTCTCAGATATTTTAAAGATTCATGAACTTAAAACTGCAAGGCTAATTGAGATATCCATTCTTGCCAGCTACCTGTTAGTTGATAATTTTAAACCAGGATTAAAAGTAGAATATAAATTATCAAAGGATTTATTTAGATTGGCCTATAGTTTAGGTATTTCTTTTCAATTACTTGATGACCTTTTAGATATGAACTTTGCTGATAAAAATGGTCATGAAAAAGAGATAAATCCCTTTGTGCATTTTCCAAAAGAATCTATATTAAAAGTAGAACAATCACTAAATCAATTAAAGGATATTATTAAGAAATATCAATTATCATCATTTAATGTTGTGGTTAATGAGTATTTAAATAGTGTTAAAGAAAATTTAATTAGAGATAAGGAATTTTTTAGCAATTTACATTCTAATAATATAAATCAATTTATTGAGAAATTTACTGCTCCACTATAACGACTATTTAGAACTAGTAGCGAAGCTTCTACTTACATTTGAAGGAGAAGAGTAAATATCTGCTTTTGCCAGTGCTTTTGCAGCACTTAATATTCCGGCCGAAAGACACTTATCTTTCATCTTATCAATTTTTTGTGCTGAATTTATAATTACTTCTTTAATGGTTTTTGCATCTAAATTAGGATGTTGCGATTTGATTAGTGCTGCTACACCTGAGACAAAAGCAGTCGCTTGACTAGTTCCAGTCATCATTCCGGAGCGTCCTTGAGGTAGACTTGAACGAATATTATTTCCTGGCGCTGAAATATCAACAGATCGCTTACCCCAATTAGATGAGGGAAGTATTTCTTGGTTTTGATTATGTGCTGCTACTGTTATGATGTTGCTTAGACCATAACTAGCAGGATAATATGCATTTTCTTTCTTATCTATGTTTGAGTGTTCATTTCCTGCAGCAGCAATCACTAAAATACCTTTTTTTTCTGCCTGTTTTAATAGTCTCAACTCTTCGGTTGATGGTTCTGGTCCACCTCCAGAATAATTTATAAGATCCACATCAGCTTCTTCTACAGCATATCGTAAAGCTTTAATAGTTGAATTTAAATTATCAATTCCCGATGCCTTTGGATTAAAATATTTAATTGCTAAAATTTTTACATCAGGAAAAATGGTTTTTATAATTCCTGCTACATGGGTTCCATGTCCATGTTGGTCACTGGGTGTTCTTTCATTCACGGCCTGATAGGAAAAATCTCTTCCAAAATTTGATTCAGAAGAATTATTGTGTAAAACATATACATTTTTATTTAAATGTGGATGATTAAAATCAACACCGGTGTCGATAACCGCCACAACAACTTCTTTTTTCTTGTTAAATATCTTCCAAGCATCTTTTAATTCTATTGAACCATATTTAGTATTAGGATCAGTTCCCCAATTAGCATATGATTCCTTAGAGGTGGCCGATAACTTAGATATTTGGTATTCAATACTATCAGCAAAAGATAGTGAAGTGATAGTGATAAAGAGAGAGCTAAGAATAAAGATAAAGATGTAATTTATAATCTTGATCATATAAATGCTGTTCCTATTATAATTTTTGGTGTTATCAATAAGATTTAAGTAAGCAGGCCATGTGCCAATTTTTATTGTCAGTGATTAACGAGATAACGAATAGTTAAAGTAAGCTGTAGATAATTTATCGAATAATTATTATAGAGATGTAAAAAAATTTTACAGTGCGCTTTTGATATATTTAGAAGTCTCTCTTTCTCTCTCTTCAGCATGGATGATACAAAGATTGGCCCATGGTTGATTATTTAATCTAGATTGTTCAATCTCTTCATCACAATCATCGCATAAACCATAAGAGCCATCTTCGATTCTTTGCAAGGCCATTTCAATCATACGTAATTTTATAAGCTCTCTGTTTTTTATACTAAAAGATACATGTTGCTGGATCACATTGCTGGCCAAATCTGTTTCATCTGACAAATCATCGCTGGAAATATGAAGATCTTCAGAGGCCTTTAGCAATCCCCCATTCAAAATATTTTTCCTCAACATGAGTAATTTCTTTTTATGTTTTTCCAGTTCTGCTTTTGTCATCAATGTATTCCTCCTTGAATAAAAAAATCTCCTTTAACTCAATAGTTTACCACTAAAAGCGAAAATTCAAATATCTTTTGTAAAAATTTTATTTGAAATTTAAAAATAAAAACACACTATTTTTGTTTCAAATTTCTCCAACTTTTATTTTTTCTATTTTCAGGATTTTTTTGATAACAATTCACATTGTTTATATGATGATTATAATCAATTGAAAATATATGAGTGCCATCATTTTTACTAACAAAATACAGGTAACTATGTTTGTCTGCTTTAATTACTGCTTTTATAGAGGCAATTCCTGGATTGCAAATGGGAGTAGGAGGTAATGCACTTATTTTATATGTATTATAGGGATTAGCTTTGTGCAAATCATCTTTTCTTAAATTGCCATCATAATTTTCGAATATGCCGTATATTGTGGAGGGATCAGATTGTAAACGCATCTTTTTACTCAATCTATTTAAAAAAACACCAGCGATAATGGGTCTTTCTTTTGCAATAGAGGTCTCTTTTTCCACAATTGATGCCAAAACAAGAGTATCTGAAAATGAAAGTGGAGAATTTGAAAAATCGACTTCTTTAATTCGTTTATTAAATTCTCTATTCATAGATTTAATAATTGTTTCAACACTCACATTACGAGAGAATTTGTAGGTATTAGGATACAAAAAACCTTCGGCAATACTTGCATGTATACCAATTGATTCTAAAAATCTTTTATCTTTGGCCTTTTCAATAAACACTTTTGCTTTAGTAATATTATTTTGTTCTAGGATATCTCCTATTTCATAGATATTCTTTCCCTCTGGTATTGTTACAGAAATTGCGTTCAAATCCCCTATAGTTAGGATCTCTAGAAGCTTTTGCATATTAGTACCTGATGGGATTACATATACACCATTCTTTATGCTTGTAATGGCATCCATTACTTGAACGTATCTATAAAATATCCTCGCATCGGCCACAATAGCTTCTTGTTTTAATTTATAGTTTATCTTTGAGAATGCTTCTCCTTCTTTAACTTCAAAAAATTTATCTACTCCACTATATTCCCAAATATATATGTAATAGTAGATATATATAAATACACAAAATAAAGTGCCAATCAAAATGAAGGGTATAAATTTTTTTTTCATATATTAATATAGTGTAGCATAAAATTATTTTTGAATAAAAGGGCCCACTTAAAATTAAGAATTATATTTATAATTGATTATAATTGACCTTTTTTGAAAAAAATTTTCAAAAAATCCTCAAGTATTATAGATGCAGCTAATTCATCAATTTTTTTTTCATTTACCTTAAAGTTGAAGTAGGGTGAGTTTTTCATTCGATCTTTTGCCTCAAATGAACTTAGAGTTTCATCTTGTAATGCTAATTCTACATTGAAATCTAATTTATCAAGCGCTTGTTTTAAATTTTTTCCAAAATCTTGAACTTTTTTTGTCATGGAGGTTTCTTTTCCATCAAGTAATAAAGGAATACCTAAGACCACTATTCCAATTTCTTCAGAAAGAATTATTTTTAATAATTGATCAATTAATTTAGTATTATTTGTGAATGCAATAGTTGAATAAGCTGAAGGTATAGTATCTTTGCCGCAACAAAACATCGCTAGGCCAACATTTTTTGTTCCA
>JADGAM010000072.1 GCA_015232015.1 Oligoflexia bacterium
ACAACTAACATTCTCGATAATTTAAAATATACCAAAGACCATGAATGGGTAGCAATTGAAGGTGAATTTTTCACAATGGGCCTTACAGATTTTGCACAAAATGCTTTAGGTGATATAGTGTTTGTTGAATGTCCTGCAGTGGGAACTAAAATTCAGATGGGAAAAGCGTTAGGGGTTGTGGAATCAATTAAATCAGTAAGTGACGTTTTTGCTCCATTAAGTGGCGAAGTTGTAGCAATAAATAATGAAGTAATCAATTCTCCAGATCTTTGTAACTCTGACCCATACAGTGCATGGATGATAAAGGCAAAAATTTCAGACTCCAACGAGATTTCTAGTTTGCTCGATTCAAAAAAATATTCAGCAGTTTGTAGCAGTAGCGGTCACTAATCATTTTTTTTAATTTTTGAATTAAAGTTTTTAGATAATATATGAAAGATAGTTTTCAAAAAAATAGCTACGCTAGTAGCATGGGTAAGTTTAAAAGTAAATGCCAGGAACATGAGCAGTTCGAAAGCAACCATAGCTATAACAATATCCATTCCTTTGAATCGATCCAAATGCTCAATACTGCCATAATAAAAAGTAGAGAAAAAAAAATTGATCAATCTTATGAGGAACGCCTACGAGTTGCTTGTGAATCTCCAGCAATACAAGCACTTAATATTGCAATAAATTTTTTAGCAAACAATCAACGCATTTCTTGTGATCAAGCTGCAGTTCAAATTATAGATCTCGTTCATGAATTAGATTCTGTTTGGCACAGCTATGTTATGATGGAAGGAATTGATCGCCTTAAAGATTTACTCTCTTCAAAAGTTACGCAAAATCAATAATCATCCATATTCCATAATAATAATAGTAGTAATAAGTAATCATCAATAACCATTATTTATTAATATCTTTTATTTTTAAATTTATTTCAATTCTTATACCTGCTAACCAATTAATATCAATACAATAATTAAGAAAAATAACAAATGTAATACTATTAAAGTATAAATTCTTGAGTATTCGCCGACTAGTTTTCTACGAGATATTTGAAAAAGAAAAGTAAAAAGAAAGTAACTGCACAAAATACTAACTTTTAGGTCGGTGAAAATGAAATTTTTCAAAGCAGAGAAAAAAAATATATTGTTTATAACCTTCTGTGCATCTGTTATTTTTCACTTAATAATTATTTCAATTGTTGGTAACTTCGATTTAAAAAAATTCTTAAGAATAAATAAAAAAATAACAGTATTTGATAATACTCAGTCGAAAAAAAATTATATAAAAATATCCATGTATGATAGAAGTAAATTATTTCCTTTAAAAGCACCTATTAAAGAATTGGCCACTTCCAAAACAGAAAAAGAAAAGCAGCAAAAACCAGATCCATACTTAAAAAAACAAATTGTTAATAATGAAAATAATGGAATTGAAAAGAGACCAGATAATTCTCGCTTTCTTGGAGAAAAAAATCAAAGTTATGAAAAACAAACTATTGCTAATTCAATAGGAACATTTAATAAGGCCGGTCTTGGTGCAAAAGATGGGTTCCTAAATAATAAAAGGGATGTATCAAAAGAAACTAGTGTTAAAAATGACGAAAGAAAAAAAGTGGAGAAACAATTACAAATAGCTGACTCGACTAGTACAGATGTTGCCTCTTCCGCTGTTAAGGATAAGCTTATAGCAAAAGACAAAGTTTCTATGTTAAATAAAATAGTAAAAAAAGATCTAGGTACTTTTGCTTTATCCGATCTAAATGTATCCAAAAACGAAACATATAATAATAATCTTGTTAAACATATCATTAAAACAAATAATAAAAAAATAACAAAAAAGAAAGTTTCAAAAGTTTCAGAAGAAAAGATTGAAGATCAACCAAATAATAAAAATCTTCAGGCCACAGAAAGTAATAATGACTTAATAAATGATGAAGAGAATTTGAAAAAATTAGGATTAACAACTGGAGATACAAAATCGAGAGGTTTGTCTAAAAATAATGATTTCATAGAAGATGTTCCTCTAGGAGATCTTACAAATTTAAATACTGTAGAATTTAAACATTTTGGCTTTTACTCTAGAATCAGAGAACGTCTTGAACAATATTGGGGGGCAACTTTAAAAAGTAAGGCAGAACAAATTTACAAAACGGGTAAAAAATTATCTCCAGGACATAATTATATAACTTCTTTAAAAATCACCATTGATTTAAAAGGAAATATTATAAAAATACAAATTTTAGGAAGTAGTGGACATGAATATCTAGATAATGCCGCAATAGACTCTTTCAATAAAGCAGGTCCATTTCCAAATCCTCCCAGAGATCTTTTAAGAGATGGAATGGCAACTCTGGAGTGGGGTTTCGTTGTTCGAAGCTAAAAAATCGAAGTTAAAATCAAAGTAAAAAATTGTGATTATGAATTAAGGTTGAAAATTAATTAAGTCTTTTTCAAGCCAAGGTTGAGGGGTATCTGCTCCCCGATAGTGAGGCATAATTGTATCAGATGTTAAATTGGAATTCCAATCTGCTTTTGCAAGAAAGATAGCAGTTGCTCTTTTTTCACTATAAGCACACGCTCCATATGTAGAAATATTCCATTTACTCCTACGATGAGTAAGATAATCTGTTGAATGTCTCTGATGATGAAAAATGCTTGTCGGCCAACCTTCTAATTGAAAAAAAGTATTAGCTTTATAGCTGGCAGTTTTTCCCATGATAAATGAACAAATAAATGGTGATGCTATTGGTGCTTTATCGGCATTAATAGATAGGTAATTTCGACTACCTAAATTTATCGTTCTAGTGTAGTGAGAGTTCATTAAATTTCTACTTAGAAGAGAACCAATCGTGCGGTCATTTGAGAATGAATTGAAAAAAGATTCAATACCAATACTATCTTGAGAACCATCGATAACTACAAAGTGGGCACCGGCCAAAAAAAGTTCCAAAAACTCACGAATGCCCTGAGAATCTTTTATAATATCAAATTTTTCATATTTATGAATCTTATAAATTGGAATACCTTGATCATTAATAGAATCAAAATCAATTTGCGGTTTATGCATCACTAAATTATTTTTTTGAATATACCATTTTAAAAATCGCAATAATTTTTTATCTGTCTCGGGACATTTTGAATCGGCAGCTGAATTTGTCCACACATTATTAAAAAGAGAAAGCATTACTTGCATATCAGTAGGCGAAAAAAAGAATCTATCTTTTTTTTGTGTGAATATGTTTTCTTTATAGTTATCGAAATTTCTAACATCATCACTAAAAAGTCCATCGATGAATTGATTGATATTTGATAAATCAGAATTAAGGTTAATGATCTCAGCAGAAGCAATTGGTAATCTATTAATTGTTATGATTAAAATAAAAATGTAAAGGACAAAGAATTTTAATTTCATGCTTTCAATCCTCAGTTTTCAAGTGTTAATAAAGATAAAGATAAAGATAAAGATAAATGTAAATGATCGACAAAAATATATTACCATACAACTTAACACGAAGCAACTTGAGTTTTGAAGAGTATAATTTTTATATTATAAAAAATAAACTTGAAACAAAAAGAGCAAAATGAGGATATTAATTACTGGAGGCACAGGTTTTATTGCAAAAAATTTAGTAGAGCAATTATCCTACACTCACGAAGATAAAATTATATCTCTTGGTAGCAAAGAACTTAATCTCCTAGATACATGTAAAGTTTTTAATTTTATTAAAGATAATAGATTTGATGTAGTAATTCATACTGCCACATGGGATATTCCTAAAACTTCTATAAACTGCACCAAAGATCCGACTAAAGTCTTAGAATATAATTTAAAGATGTTTTATAATGTTGCCAGATGTAGTGATTGCTTTGATAAAATGATCTATTTCGGTTCAGGAGCAGAATTTAGTCGAGAGTATTGGATACCGAAGATGAAAGAAGATTATTTTGATCATTATGTGCCTAGTGATCCATATGGTTTCTCTAAATACGTAATGACTAAATACACCTATGCAAAATCTCAATTTGATAAAAAAATTTATAATTTAAGGATTTTTGGGGTATTTGGTAAATATGAAGATTGGAAATATCGTTTTATCTCTAATGCTTGTGCCAGAATAGTTTATGATTTACCTATAATAATTAATCAAAACGTTATGTTTGATTATTTATATGTTGATGATTTAGTAAAAATTGTTAAGTGGTTCATTGATAGAGCAATAACGTTAAAATTGCCAACCAAATATAACGTATATAATATTTCTTCTGGCACAGTTAATTCATTAGAAAATTTAGCAAAAAAAATTATTGAAATATCTGGGAAAAAACATTTACAAGTAATAATTAAAAATGAAGGTCTAGGAAAAGAGTATAGTGCAGACAATTCTTTATTTTTAAATGAGATTAATGAGTTTAATGATGCAAAAATTAAAAGTCCATTTACATTTACAAATATTGATCATTCAATAGAGACTCTTTATAATTGGTATAGTGAAAATAAACATATGATTAATAAAGATGAGATATGAGAGATTAAATATGCCAGATACAAATAAAATAACTGCGTGTAGGGTCTGTGGTCATGATTTTTATAATAAACCTTTATTGCAATATAAAAATATGCCGAAGGCCGCTCAATTTTTACCCGATGCGAATTCACTCAAGAGCGAAAAGGGTATTGATCTTGATGTTTGCATGTGTTCTGGTTGTGGCTTAATTCAATTAAATAGCGAACCAGTCTCATATTACAAAGAAGTTGTTAGAGCGGCAGCTTTTTCAGAGGAAATGAGAGGCTTTCGCGAAAAACAATTTGATACTTTTGTAAAAAAATATCAATTAAACTCTAAATCAAGCTCTAATTCATCAAACCCTCAAGGGAAAAAAATTATTGAAATAGGTTGCGGTGCTGGTGAATATCTATCGATCATGCAAAAATTGGATACCCATGCTTATGGATTGGAGTACTCTGAAGAACTTATAAAAAAATGTAAAGCAAGTGGATTAAATGTCGTAAGAGGATTTATTGAAACTGCTAATTATAAAATAGATCATGCACCCTTTGCTGCTTTTTATATGTTAAATTTTTTAGAACATTTACCAAACCCTAATGCAACACTTACTGGAATAAGAAATAATTTGTCTGAAGAAGGAATCGGTTTAGTTGAAGTACCAAATTTTGATATGATTTTGCGCAAAAAAATTTTTTCAGAATTTATATGTGATCATCTTTTTTATTTTACAAAAGAATCATTAAGCACTCTCTTAAAGCTGAATGGTTTTGAAATTATTGAATGTAGTGAAGTGTGGCACGACTATATAATCTCTGCAACTGTGAAAAAAAAAGAGCGGCTTGATATCTCTCATTTTTATAATTATCAAACAAAAATTGAGAGAGAAATTAATGATTATATTCATCGTTTCAAAGAAAAAAGAGTAGCTATATGGGGGGCCGGGCATCAGGCATTAGCAATAATTTCTTTAGTTAACTTAAGCAATAAAATAAAGTATGTTGTAGATTCAGCACCATTTAAGCAGGGAAAATTTACTCCTGCAACTCACATTCCTATTGTTTCACCAGAGGTATTTTACAAGGATGCTGTCAATGGCATTAATGGTGTTAATGACGTTGATTCTATTGAAGCTATTATTATTATGGCCGCAAGTTATTCTGATGAAGTGGCCAAAATTATTAGAGGGAAATTTGATAGTAATGTAAGTGTTTCCATATTGAGAGATTTTGGTTTGGAAATGGTTTAAGAAGAAATGTTTTAATTTAAGAAGAGGAGATATTTTTATGTCTGATTGTAATTGTAGTAGTGATTGTAATAGCGATTGTGATTGCACAAAATTAAATGCAAGTGAAAACAATAAAAGAGATCAACTTAAAAGAGAAAAACCTCAAGTTTACGATAAGATTATGAAATATGATGAAAAAGTTAAGCGAGGGGAAAGTATTGCTATTCTTCAGTTCCAATATGATTACACTTGCAATTTTAAATGCAAACACTGTTCAATTAGTAGATTTCAAGTAGATAAGCAAGCTGAAAAGAAAGAAAGATTTTTCACAATTGCTGACGTTAAGGAGCTCTCAAAACAAGCAGATGAAATGGGACTCGCTCACCTTGTAATTACGGGTGGTGAACCTTTAGTATTTCCTGATCTTGATGAATTGATTGCCGCCATTGATCCTCAAAAATTTTATATTACATCAGATACAAATGGCTGGCATTTAGATGCAAAAAAAGCGAAACACTTAAAGAGTATCGGTCTAGATAAAATCCAATTAAGTTTAGATAGTCTTTCTCCCTCAGATCACAATGATTTTAGACGCAAATCCAATTCACATGAGCGAGCAATGCGTGCGATAGATGCTTCCTTAGATGCTGGATTAAACCTTATCTTATCAACTGTAGTGACAAAACAACGAGTGCGATCTGATGAATTTATAGAACTGCTGGAATTTGCAAAGGGAAAAGGAGTTGGCGTATTTGTAACTTATGCTAAACCAGTTGGTGCCTGGGAAGGAAACTTTGATGTTTTAGTTACAAAAGATGATATGGAATATATGAGAGGATTAGAAAAAAAATATAATGTGTTTACTCATTTAACTCCTTCATATGGCATGAATCTAGGTTGTATTGCAGTTAAAAGGATGGTTTCAATTACTAAATATGGCGACGTAATGCCTTGTCCATACATTCACACTACTCTAGGAAATTTCTTTAAAGAACCATTAAAAGATATTATCGCTAGAGGAATGACTATAAAATATTTTGGAAAACATGTTGATACTTGCCTTATAGCTGAAGATAGAGATTTTATAAATGAGCATGCAGTGAAAATGTATGATAAACCACTTCCTGTACCATACACTGAAGTTTTTGGTGAAAAGGATTTTATCTAAAAAGGATTTTTTATAAGATGACTCCACAAAAAAGACTAAACTATCTTTTAATAATGCCTCGATTAGTAAAAAATGTAGGAGATGGATATTCATTTCCCTTAGGCATTGCTTATGTATCCTCAAGTGTAAAAAAAGCAGGGTTTAATGTGACTGCTTTAAATTTAAATCATCGTGAGGGAGAGATAGTAGATATTATAAGGGAAGAAATTAAAAAAAATAAAATAGATGTTGTGGCCACTGGAGGTCTTTCTTTTCAATACAACACCATAAAAAATATCGTTGATACAGTAAAAGAGATTGATGAAAAAATTGTAGTGATAGTCGGTGGGGGAATTATTACCAGTGATCCTGTTCCAGCGATGGAAGCACTTAAGCAAGTCGATTTTGGAGTTATCGGAGAAGGAGAAATCACGTGCTGTGAATTATTTAGTGCTTTGGAAAGTGAAAATGAAAGTGAAAAAGTGAAAAATGAAGGAAGTGGGAGTGATAGTGATAGTGATAGTGATAGTGATTTAAGTAAGGTTAATGGATTGATTTATACAGATAAAGATCAAAAATATAAAGGCAGCGGTGATAGTAAATACAAAATAACCAATGCACGTAAAGAGAATGAAAATATAGATTCACTTCCTTGGCCTGATTATGATGGATTTGAGCTAGATAAATATTTTGCTGCATCTCCAAGTATCAGTGGTCTCAATAGAAAAAATACTGTTTTTATGATTGCAAGTCGTTCATGTCCTTACGCTTGCACATTTTGTTTTCACACCATAGGTAGAAAATATCGTCAACGTTCTTTGGATGATTTCTTTGCAGAATTAGATTACATGGTTTCTAAGTATAAAATTGATTTTATCTGTCTAGCAGATGAACTTTTTGCTCGTAAAAAGGATCGTGTAAGTGCATTTTGTAAAAAAATGCAAGAGCTCAATATTAAATGGTGGGCGCAATTTAGAGTTGACGACATAACGACTGAACTTATCTCTATACTAAAAAGCGGTGGTTGTGAAATAATGTCATTTGGACTTGAGAGTGCTGACAATCGAGTATTAAAAAGCATGCGCAAAGGAACAACGGTAGAGCTAATAGAGAAAACATTAAAGTTAGTTTATGATGCTGGAATGTCTATGGAAGGGGCATTTATCTTTGGCGACATTGCTGAAACTCGGGAAACGGCGGAGAATACATTTAATTGGTGGCAAAACCATCTACAATATAAAATAAATTTAAATCTTATCACAATATACCCTGGATCTTACCTCTATAAATATGCATGTGAGAAAGAGATAATTAAAGACAAAGTTCAATATCTCATAGATGGTTGTCCTCAAGTAAATGTCTCTCAATTATCAGATGAGGAATTTGCAAAATTGCTTAAAAATATCATGGAAGCACCAATGAGCTTAACAAAGGTTCTTTCAGCAATAGAAGTAGAAAATATTGATTACAAAACTGGCCGAGTACAATTAGCTGGAGTGTGTACTGCTTGTAGAGAAAGAAATAGCTGGAGTGATGTTAAATTATTTTCTGCTAACTTCATTGCATGTAAGCGCTGTGGACAAAAATACAATGCCGTACTTCCTACTGAGTTTCGAGAAAATTTAGAAAAAAATGTGCTAGAACTTTTAAAAGAGCATGGTAAAATAGCTACTTGGGGAGTTAATTACCATACTGTGGACCTATATAAAAATTCGCAAATATTAAAACATAATAATATTTTTCCTATAGACATTTCAGAAACAAAAAGGAAAATGGATTTATATGGGAAAGAAATCAACTCACCTGAAATAATCAATAAAGAAGGTATTGAAGTAGTGATCGTTTCAATCCCTGAATACTACAGACAAATTGATCAACAGATTAAAAGTAATTTTAAGAATGTGAAAAAAGTAATAGATATCTGTGGTCTAGTAAATAGCAACTTTAGGTAAATTTTTTTAAAAATTTTTAGATTTAATTTATACTTAGATTTAGATTCAGATGTAGACCTAAACTCAGACTCAGATTTAGATATGGAAATGCTTGAGGCAATAAAATTTTTAGAAAACAATGCTCCTGATCCAACAAGTGGTCTGCCTGAGGAACTATTTCTTTTTGCCAGCAGAATTACTCCCATGGTAAACGTAGATTTATTAATAAGAGATGATACAGGTCGAACACTTTTGTCTTGGAGGGATGACGACTTTTTTGAACCAGGATGGCATATCCCCGGTGGTATAGTAAGGTACAAAGAAAAATTTGAAACAAGGATTAAAAAGGTCGCAGAAATTGAGATTGGAACTGAAATTGATTTTGATCCTGCTCCACTGGCAATCAATCAAGTGTTTCAAAATAAAAAAAAAAATAGGGGACATTTTATATCGATTCTTTATCGCTGCTATCTTTCAAGTACATACAACCTAGAGATAAAAAATCAAGATTTATCACCTACAGATTCAGGATATCTCAAGTGGCATAGCATCTGTCCTCCTAATCTAATAGAAACGCAGGAGATGTATCGATCATATTTAAATGATCATATTTAAATGATCATTTTTGAACATACAGGTATAGATATAAGTTAAGGTATAAATTATGGAGAAAAAATTAATCAGCATTATGTCTAATTGTTATAATGAAGAAGAAAATGTTGATGAGTTTTACAAACAAGTAAAAGAAATGATGAATGGATTTCATGATCGATATGTGTATGAACTTCTTTTTATCGATAATTGTTCAATTGATAATACTGTAAAAAAAATAAAAAAAATCATTGATAGTGATAAAAATGTTAAATTGATAGTCAATGCCCGCAACTTTGGACAAGTTCGCTCTCCATATTATGGTCTATTACAAACCAAAGGGGAGGCAGTTATTAGCATGGCCACTGATTTACAAGATCCACCCTACATGATCGAAAAATTTATTAATAAATGGGAAGAAGGATATAAAAATGTAATCGGGGTTAAAATTAAAAGCGAAGAAAACAAATGGATGTATTTCGTTCGTAAATTGTTTTACTTTTTGATTGCAAGTATTTCAGAGGCAGAACAAATAAAAAATTTTACTGGATTTGGATTATATGACAAACAGTTTATAGATATCCTTCGCGACAACATTGCAGATCCTCAACCCTATTTTCGTGGGCTTGTTGCAGAATTTTGCGTAAAGAGAGCTGAAATACCATACATACAACCTATTCGCAAGAAAGGTAAAACCAAAAACAATTTATTTACTTTATATGATCTAGCAATGATCGGTTTTACGAACCATTCAAGGCTTCCTTTAAGAATTACAAGCTTTATTGGAATATTTGTTTCTTTCATAAGCATTATTATTGCTTTCATATATTTTATGTATAAGTTACTTTACTGGCAAACTTTCCAATTAGGATCTGCTCCTATTTTAATAGGAATATTTTTTATTGGAGGAGTACAATTATTTTTTCTTGGAATATTGGGTGAATATATTGGAGCTATTTATACTCAAGTAAGAAAAAGACCTTTGGTAGTAGAACAAGAACGAGTTAATTTTTGAAAAATTTTTAACATTGTTAACATTTTAAAAAAACTAAAAAGATGAAGATGTGGAGAAAATAAAGATATGAACAATAATAACAATATTAGTGGGAATGAAAAGAAAAAGATTGCAATTATCATAGGGGCCGGACCGGCAGGACTCACTACTGCCTATGAACTTTTAAAGCGCACTCCTGATATCAAACCAATAATATTTGAAGAAACCAATGCTATCGGTGGTATCTCTAGAACAGTAAATTACAAAGGTAATAGAATAGATATTGGAGGACACCGTTTTTTTTCCAAATCCGATCGAGTAATGAATTGGTGGACACAATTTCTTTCAATACAAGGTAAACCTTCATGTGATGAAATTACTCTAGCAATTGATACAACTAATAAGTATCATAAAAGTGTAAATGGACCTGACCCAGAAAAAACTGACAAAGTGATGTTACTTAGGGAGAGAGTATCAAGAATTTTTTATTTAAGAAAATTTTTCAATTATCCTGTTTCTCTTAACACTACTACTATAAAGAATTTAGGATTGGCCAGAATTATAAAAATTGGTACCAGCTATACATTAGTTAGATTAAAACCAATAAAAAAAGAAAACTCCCTCGAAGATTTTTTTATTAATAGATTTGGAAAAGAGTTATATAAAACATTTTTCAAAGATTATACAGAGAAGGTTTGGGGAATTGCTTGTGATCAGATACGGCCAGAGTGGGGAGCACAAAGAATTAAGGGATTATCAATATCAAAAACCATCTCTCATGCTTTTAAAAAAACTATTTCCTCTCTTTCCCTTTCACTATCAGACAGCGGCCCAAAATCCAACAAACAATCACGCACGCATGATATAGCTCAAAAAAATATTGAAACAAGCCTTATTGAAGAATTCATGTATCCAAAATTTGGTCCAGGACAATTATGGGAAGAAGTGGCCAAAGATATTAATTTAATGGGTGGGGAGATTTATCTAAACGCTAAAGTAACAAAAATTGTCTCTAAAAAGAGAGAAGAATTTGATGATTCAATTAGTTCAGTAAAAGTTAAATTTAATAATGATAGTAATAGTAATAGTAATAGTAATAGTAATAGTAATAGTAATAGTAATAGTAATTATGAAAATGAAGAAAAAGAATTTTTTGCAGATTATTTTTTCTCCACTATGCCTGTTAAAGATTTGATCTCATCTTTAAACACTAGAATATCAATACCAACAAATGTTACGGAAGTTGCAAATGATCTTGTTTATCGTGATTTTATAACTGTTGGACTTTTACTTAAAAAATTAAAAATAAAAAATCAAACAAATAAAAAAACCATTAATAATTTAGTTCCCGATAATTGGGTATATATCCAAGAAAAAGATGTGAAGGTAGGTAGACTACAAATTTTTAACAATTGGAGCCCTTACATGGTTGCAGATAAAAATAATGTTTGGGTGGGTCTTGAATATTTTTGTAATGAGGGTGATAAGATCTGGAGCATGCAAGAAAGTAATTTAAAGGCGTTTGCTATCGAAGAGCTTGCAAAAATTCAAATTATAGATAAAGAAGATGTATTAGATTCCTGTGTGATTAGAATGCCAAAAACTTATCCTGCCTATTTTGGTAGTTATGATAATTTTGAAGTTGTAAAAGATTATCTAACAAGATTTGAAAATCTTTTTTTAATAGGACGCAACGGAATGCATAGGTACAATAATATGGACCACTCTATGCTAACAGCAATGGTATCTGTAGATAATATAATTGCAGGGATGACTGAAAAGGAAAATATCTGGTCGGTTAATACCGAAGAAGAGTATCACGAAGAAAAAAATAAATAATTTAAATTTAAATAACTTAAAATATAAGGAATCAAAGTCAGTATGCAACTAAATAAGTTTTTTAATCCTTTTAAACAACTGTTTATTAATGATGATCACAAGTTTAATTATAATTTTTTATGTTTTACCTTATCTTTTATGTCCGCTTGCTTTGTTTGTGGAATAGGGGAATTATTAATTTATTATTTTTACCATCCTAGTACATTAGAAATATTAAAAAGAGGACAAGAATTACTAGTATCCAATGTTGCAGTAGCTGTACAACCAGAACCAAAAGAGAAGACATTATTTTTCTTTGCTTTAATAAGTATACCTTTAGTATTTACCGTTCATTTTTTTCTTTTAAAAAATTTTCTTTTAAAATTTAATACAAAAACCATCAAAAATCTTTCTTCTGCTTTATCTGTTTTTTTAGTTTTAATATTTATTATCCTAGGTGTAGTTTCTCATCGTGATTTTTTTTACACCTATTTTGATAAATCTTTCTTTTATTACCATTATATAATTTATTCTCTGATCACTATTATATTTATCTTGCTTTTAAAGTGTTCCCTAATAATCTTTGAAAAATATCCAATAACTAGAAAGATAGTACTCTCTCTCGCATTTATTTATATTGTTATAACTTTACGTGCTTTGTATAAATCCGGGCCTTATAATTTTCCTCCCGGGGCCATGACTCATGCGGAAGCAGTATTTTATTCTCTTGTCCAGGTTACTGGTGGCACACCTATGCTAACAGATGGCCTTGTTAATACTTATGGTCTCTATGCTCAATTTATGGCACCAATTTTTAATTTTGCCACATTAAGTTTTAGCAACATGAGCAAGTCATTCAACATATTGGCAGTGGCGATTTTTATTATGCTTTTTATAACTCTTTATCGCGAAGTAAAAAACAAATTTTTTCTCTATAGCGGTATACTTAGCTGTATTTGGTTATTTATGTTTTGGAAGCTAAAAAATAATGATCATTATTTTCAGTATTATCCCATTCGTGCACTTTTTCCAGCAATAGTATTTTTACTTGCTTCAATCTATAAAACAAGTAAATCAAAAATTTTGTATTATGTATCTTTTCCCTTATTAGCATTAGGGGTTTTATGGAATCCTGATCATGGAATAGGGGCCTTTTTATCTTGGGTTATTTTTGTTATTTATGTTGATAAAAATTTTGATAAAAATAGGTCCTACATTTATTCCATCGCTAGATCTATATTAAAACACTCTAGTGTAGCTGTTATTTCATTATTTGTTACTTTCAAATTATATTCCTTAACTATTTTATTTTTCTATGGGAGCACTCCAAACATAAAAAGACTTTTCGATACTATTAAAGTTTTTTCCGATTTAGGTTTTTCAGCAATACCCATGCCACCCTTTCATCCCTGGAATATTGAATTGCTTTTAACATTAGTTGGCATTTCTTATGCAATAAAAAAATATTTTGAATTTATTTTAAGTAAAGAAAAAGTAAATCCTGATCAGGTTAATGAGGAACTAGGATTTTCAGTAGAAATGATCTTAGTTATTTGTCTCTTAAGTATTGTTACTTTGGGATACTATCAAAGTAGAAGTCATGAATGGACATTCGCTACAATTCTTCCAACTTATATGATTTTACTTACTATGCTTTTTAATGCCGTCTGGAACATGCGAAAAAACCTATTTATGCATTTTTCCTATGGAATAGGAATTTTTGCATTACTCATATCCTGGATTGATAGTTCTTTCTATATAAAAGATTATTTACTCTATAATAAACCATTGTATACGTATCTAGAGTCTGATAGACAAATGCCTTATCATCTTCGAGTCGAACTTAATTTTATAAGAAAGCATGTAAATGAAGGAGAGCAGGTTTTATTATGGCTACCAACATCTCAAGCATTATATCATACAGAATCAAAAACATTCTCTGCAATTAATCCTTGCTATACAGATCTTTTTCTTATGGAAGATTGGAAAAGAATAACCAATGAACTTGAAAATACAAAATTACCTAAGAAGATTTTTATAACTCTAGACAATCATGGCCTTGATAGTATCTTAAATAAGAAGTATGATCTTGTGGATAGTACATTCACTCTAATAAATTATATAATGTATTTTCGCCTTAAAAAACAGTATGACCCTCAAAGATTTTACCTCGGTCTTCAACCTCCCAGGATTTGGGACTTGAGTAGAGATGTAAAAAAACTTAAATTAGGAATGGGAACTTAGCTTAGGGCTTTGTAAAATTATTTCACAGGCCCTAACAGCAAACTAAAAGTACCTAACGAAAAGCACCTTAATTAGCTTAATAATTAGTGAGGATGCAAATAATATTGCCACTAAATTGTTTATTCTACCGATAAATTTAAATAGAGAAATTCGATTATAAAAAATAAACATTGAACAAATAGCAAATGGATAAAGATATCTACATTGCATGCCAATTATAATTGGTCCACTACCTACTGGATTCCAACTTAAATACATCACTACATGAAGTAGAATAATCATCCCCACAAACAAAGCAAAATAAAAAAGTTTATCTCTCCATTTAATTTTTATTTTATCTTTAATTTTAACTTTATAATTAAATTCATAATTAACTTTATCTTCATTTTGGTTATTTATTAATCGAGCATCTGTTATTGTCAAAAATAAAATAATTTGTAGAGCATATGAATAAACCTCCTCTGGAAAAATTATATCTAGCCAACCTAAAATTCCAATGAATTGATGGAAATAATTACTGGTAGTAATTATATGTAATTTTAATGTATCAATTAAGTGACTAAAAAATATCAATGGATGTGCAAGCATATACTTAACTTGCAATCCAGGAATAATATCTGGCGCTGCCGGAATATAAAATTCTTTAGCAATAGAATTCCAGATCGCTGAGAGGAGGAGTGTTACAAATAAAATAACTGAAATGGAGAGCAAATATCTCTTATTATTTTTAAAATATTTTTTAGGTATTAAAAAAACAGATAAGAGAATTGGCCAATAAAAAGATTTTATTAAAGCTATTACAGATCCTGTAAGTGTAAGAATAAAAATATCAAATGAATTTATATATTTTTTCCTGCTGACTTTAACGTTGCCTCTAACGTTAGTTCCATACGATAATTTCCAAACGTAGGCGAGAAAAAACATCGAAGTACAAGTAAGAAAAGCATCCGTGGAAACAGAAGCTCCGGCCTCAAAGATAATCATGGGAAGAATGGAAATTGCAAGCATGGTATGTTTTAGTATTGGGGTAGTTCTAATTGCAAAAAACATAATTAAAATATAACAAAACAAATTTAAGATTCTTCCTAGATACATGATAATTAAAGGAGGAAAATCAAAAAACACGCCAATTTTTATTCCTATGGCGGCAGGGAGGTACGCAATAGGTGAATATAAAACTGTATTTAGAAATGAACTATCAAAATATTTTTCCTGGGGATTTAATTTTAATTTAAGCGCTTCTCTATAACTTTTAATATCAATTTTACATTGATTATGCATGGGATGACCTTTTATAGCGATTAAACTAAAGGTCTTTGCAATACTAAGTGGTATTTCTCCACCTACTTGCATTTGTTTTGATGTACCTTTTTTTAAGGGAATAAAAACTCCATCTGCAATTTGATAAGCACGGTAAAAATGTGATTGTTCATCTGGAGATTCACCATAGGGAGTAAGAAATAAACAAATTAAACCAAGAATCGATGCAAAAATTAAAAATATCCATTCAACCTTAATTCTAAAAAGTAAAAGAAAGAGTTTTATCATTATAAATTTCCATAATAAAAATGTAGTAGCATGCTCTTTATTGAGACAAAAGTGGAAACAATTGCAAATACAATTAAATATGAACTTAAAAAACAATTGAAGAATAGGGGGAGCGTTAAAGATGAATTAGAAAAGTTTGTACTTTTTTTAAATTTAAAACTGATAATAATACCGTAAAAAGAAATAATTGCTAAAAATGCAAAAGGTATGAAGTATCGCCCTTGAATTCCATGTAAAAAAGGCCAAGTCGCATATGGTGTCCAAGATATATAGATAACTAAATAAATAAATACAAACATAAAAGAAAATAGGAGAGAAAAATAAATTATCTCTTTTAAAGATAAAAAATGTTTGGGTGCTAACTTGCTTGAAAATAAAAATCTGAGAGACTCTATTAATGGGATAAGTAAAAGGGAAATAAGAGCAAAAACATAATATGAAAATGGCAATAAAACATTAAAGGTTCCAAGCTTTCCGATGAAAGAATAAAAATGATCAAATTTATATGCACTGGCAGTCATGAAAACAATATGAATAAATTTCAAAGGATGATTTATTACAAAGAGTAATTGTTTTGCTGGTTCTGAACCATTTAAAGGAACGTAGATGTTTCTAACAAGAAAACTCCAACAAAGAGATAATGTAATTGGAATTATGATTGTAGAAAATAAAAAGAAAAAGTATTTATTTTTTGAGGCAAATCTATCTTTAGGAACTATTAAGGCCAAAAATAATAAAGGAAAGTAAAAATTCTTTGATAGGGCAACTGTGACCGCCACCACTGTTAACAAAAAAATATCGCTTAAATAACAGTGTGATTTTTTAAAACGAAATGAAAGAATAAGAGAAATAAGTAAAAAAGAGGAAGCAAATAAAATCGGATCTGCTGATACGGCCGCTGATTGATAAATTGTCATGGGTAAAAGTGCAATTAAAGTAAATGTCTTTTTTAATATTGGAACGATTTTAATTGCATAATAAGTTATTATTAACCAACTTAGTAAATTACATAAACGAACAAAATAAAAAATTGCTAATACACTCCAATTTTTATTTTTCACTAGTTTAATTGCAACAATAGCGGGAAGGTAGGGGATTGGTGAATACAATACGGTATTTTGAAAACCATATGTAAATTCTTTTTTATTTTTTTCAAGTGGAATTTTAAAGGCAGTTATCAAATCTTCAAGTAGCATGGTATGTTGTGATGTTCCTCGTAAGGCCACAGCATCTAATAAAACAGCAATACTTCTTGGTAAATTACCTCCTACTACTACTTCTGCTTTTTCCCCTATAATTCGTTTTGAAGCAATTATTTCACCGCTTGTAAGTTGGTATGCTCGATAAAAATGTGTAAACTCATCTGGTGCCTGAGCAGGAGGAGTTATTATAATAAAAAGCATTCCCAGAATGAAAGCAAAAATTATAAAAATATGCTCTGATCTAAAAGAAGCAATTTTATCACAAAAATTTTTTAGAGAGCGTAGGTGTAGAGAGTGCATGTGTATCCATAATTATCAAATGTTTTACTTGCTTTTAATTTATAATTTGCATTTAATATTTTGAAATTTTCTTCATCATAATAATTGGGATATGAAAGATAATAAAAAGTATTTTTATTTTTTTCTTTAGTGATTTTATCTATATCACCCACTCCTGCATATATGGGTAATTCCCAATTGGCCCCTTTCCATAATACCAATTTACGATAAATATTTAATCCAAAATGAAATGGAAAAAGAGCATGATCATTTGTAAAAATCGGGTCGCCTGCAGTTATATTTCCTCCATGATAAACATCATCTATTAGATAATCATAAAGTTGATATAATAAATTTTGAATAAAAAGGTATTGCATATTATATAACAATTGATCTCTGCCTTTACCGCAACAATCATTTGTAATAGAAGTCATATTAAGCATACTATGTTTTCCATATTCAAAGGTACCATATACTTTTTTTGAAAGTGGATCAATGGTCCAAAGGTTGGAAGATATAATTATAACACAAAGTATGGATAGAATACTTGTTCTAGGCCATCTTGTCTTACTCATTAAAACAATACTTAAAATTGTAGTTATTATTAAGTAAGGAAGAACAACAGCATTATAACGTGGATTATTGAAAGTTAAAAACCTAGTTGTTACGTAGACCATGCCTAATAAAATTGAGAGCGAAATAAAATAATTAACTGCTTTAACTTCTGCAACTTTTGTAATTTTTTTATTTACATTATTCTTATTGTTATCGTTATTCTTGTTATTTTTAAAAATTTTATTTAAAACTAATATTTTTATTAGTACGAATGCTATTATTCCCCAAAGCATCCAACTAAAATTAAGAACAAATATATTTGCTAAAAAAGATTTCAACCTAACATCATTTAAATTAAAATTTAGAGCAATAGTAATTATAGAGCTAAAACTAAATTTACTAACCAGAATAGATCCCCATCCAGGAAGATCTTTTTTAGAACTTATATGTATGTAATGCCAGGCCAAAGCTATTACAGGAAGAACAAGAGGATAAAATTGATTTATAAAATTTTTTAAAATATCTTTAATAGTGCTTTTATCTTTACCAAATTTTAATTCAAAAAAATTTCCAACAACGTAACTAAATAAAATTACAATAAAAATAAAAATTCCAATCGCCTTACTAAAAATTAATAACGAAGCATATATTAGTGCTTGCCATTTTCTTTGATAGGTTAAAGCATAAAAAAATAAAACACTAAACAATAGTATGCCAATATCCAAGTTAAGATTAAAAATCATGGCCCAAATAACAGGACAAAAAGCATATAATATTGTGCCTAAAAATATTTCTAAACGATATTTACTATCATTTTTATTAAAATTTAAATAAAAACAAAGAATTTTATAAAAACTCCAAGTGGAGAGTATATATAAAAATCCAATCATGTAATGAACGTTATAGTACCTAAATTTTGAATAATATAAAACTCCACCAACTAATAAACTAAATAAATGAGAAACATGTCCAAAACAATCAAATCTTCTAAGCACAAAGTTGTCAGCAGTAATGGCGGGATAAATACACCAATTGGTATAAATGGTAGAATCCCATATAGGAATAAAATTTCTGTTTAAATAAATGATAATTGCTTGAAAAACAAATATAGGCCACAAGTCCAATTCGCCTAAATTAAATTTACGATTAAACCAAGAAAACGTTTTATTAAACATAATTTAGCATCACATATTTTATTAATTTTTATTAATTT